>DALYHR010000170.1:0-5293 GCA_031970775.1 Burkholderiaceae bacterium
CCATCTGTTTCAGCTTCCAGCGCCAATATTTCCGCCGTGACTTCCTCCAGGCTGCGCAGCGGCTTGTGCTGGTAGAAATACTTGTTGAAGCTGATTTCGTAGCCGATCACGGTCTTGTCGATGGCGATCCAGGCTTCGTCCACATGCGGGCGCACTTCGCGCACGAAGTAGTCATGGATCACGCTGGACGCTGACAGGCTGGAATCGGGCGCCAGTGGCACGTTTTCGGTATCGCGCAATTCACTGTCGGCTTCGTACTCGATGTGCTCGCCTGCTGCTGTCGCCATGTAGCCATAGTCGCCCAGCTTGTCGCGGGTCGTGCCCAGTTGGTTGAGCAATTCACTGAGCTTGGCCACATTGAGTTTGTGGACTTTCTTGATGACCTTTGCAGCCCGCTCGTCGCGCCAACTGACGGCACTGAGGATTTGCTTGCGGGCGGGTGCCGCCAGCTTCAGGCCCAACGCTTTGAGGGCGTCATCGACGATCCCCTCGAAGCGGTTGAAGTCGAGGAACTCAGCGCTGCCGATTTGCTCGGCCAACTGCTGCGCGGCCTGCATGATGTTGCGTTGCTCGCGCCATGTGGCCTCCGACAACAGTTCCTTGCGGTTCTTGGGTGAAAGGGCGATCTCTTCGCGCTCAAGGTGCGCTTCGATGGCTTCTGAATGCGCTTTCAGGCCGGTGTAAACCTCGTCGCCGTACTTGCCATACACCCATTCCATGATGTCCTGCATGCCCGGTGTGAAACGCAGGGTGGCGATGCGCTCAGGGCCGAATTGCGCAGCCAGCCGCAGCGGGCGTTCCACCGTGACCTTGTAGTAGCCGAAATCACGGTTTTTGAAGACCTTGGAAATGCCGGCATTCGGCATGTCCAGGTAGAGCTGGGTGATTTTCTGGATTTGCTCGTCGGTGAATTCGCAGTTCTTCTCACCGAGGTTCTTGCGTAGCTTCTGGTACAGGTTGCTGGCATCGATCAACTGCACCTGGCCCTTGCGCTTGTCGGTTTTGTTGTTGGACAGCACCCAAACGTAGGTAGTGATGCCGGTGTTGTAGAACAGGTTGTTCGGCAGCTGGATGATGGCTTCGAGGTAATCGCCCTCAATGATGTGACGACGGACATTGCTTTCACCGCTGCCCGCATCGCCAGTGAAGAGGGCTGAGCCATTGTGAACAGAGGCGATACGCGAGCCTGAGAAACGGCCATTAGGGCTGTCGCCGCGCCGCTTCATCTTGTTCACCATCTCCATCATGAACAGAAGTTGCCCATCAGAAGAGCGGGGAATAGCCGCGTACCAATCGAAAACCTCGCCTGTGTAGTCCGATAGATTGACCTGGAAGCGGTGGTCGATTACGTCCTTGCCATCGACGATGCTCTTCTGATCGGTCTTCCAGCTTTTGCCATAAGGCGGGTTCGTGAGCATGAAGTCAAAGCGCGTACCCGAGAAATCGTCGGTCGCCAGCGTAGAGCCGAATTTGATGTTCTCCGGGTCGTTGCCCTTGATCATCATGTCCGACTTGCAGATGGCGTAGGTTTCCGGGTTCACTTCCTTGCCGTAGAGGAATACACCCACCTTGGCCTTGATTTCGCCTTCAGGGTCGGTGATGAAGTCCTGAGATTCGGTCAACATGCCGCCACTGCCGCAGGCCGGGTCGTAGATCGTCAGCGGGTTAGGCAATTGATCCTTGACCGGGATGAAGACCAGATTGGTCATGAGCTTGATCACTTCACGAGGCGTGAAGTGCTCGCCGGCCTCTTCGTTGTTTTCTTCGTTGAACTTGCGGATCAGCTCTTCAAAGACATAACCCATGCCCAGGTTTGATAACCCAGGCTGGTTGCGGCCATCCGGGCCTTTACGGTCGTTGGGGCTGAGGTTGATCTCGTCGGAAACAAACTTCTCGATCACGTCGTGCAACACGTCCGACTGCGCCATCTTGCGGATCTGGTTGCGCAGGTCGAACTTCTCGACGATCTCCTTTACGTTGTCGGAGAAGCCATCAAGGTAGTTCTTCAGGTTCGCTTCCAGCAAGGACGGGTTGCCCAGCAGCGACTTCAGCGTGAAACGGGACGTGTTGTAGAACACATAGCCTGAAGCATCGCGCAGACCATGCGGGTCAAGGTCTGCCATGCCTGCGTCTTCGCGCTGAAAGCGCACCTCTTCGAGTACTGCGTTCTTGCTGGGTTCAAGCAGGCAGTCCAGTCGGCGTAGAACAAACATCGGCAGGATGACATCGCGGTACTTGCCACGTACGAAAACATCCCGCAGGCAGTCGTCGGCAATCGACCAGATGAAGCTAACAATCCGGTTGTGGGTGGTGTGATCCATGAGTCCCTTGTTGTTGTATTGGCTCTGGCAGTTTTTCAGGGAATGCAGAGCGCGGGGCCTGAATACCAACAGAAGGTTGCTGATACAGCCTGATTTTTGCGCATCATATGGGTGCTTCAGCCCCCCCAAACGACAAAAAACCGATGCCCCACTGTCCGGGGCATCGGTGCTTTGGTGCCAGCTTTCGTCAAACGATCTTCGTCAGGCGATCATCACGCTGACCGGGCAAGACCACGGGCCGGCGACCCCTAGGCCGCTGATCCCCCGCAGCCGTGTCCAGACCGCCCCGTGTGGCAGGTCCTCCAGCAGCACATCACGTGCTGAGGCCACGATCAGGGCAGGGGTCCATTGCTCATCGGCGGCAGGGTCGCCGGGGTTGGTCTGGATCTCGTAGGCCACCGCGCCAGCCAGTCGGGCTGCTTCGACATGGATCGTGCCGCCACGCGGCCCCGGCCCTACATGAAAATCCTGCGGGGTTTGCAGTGTGCGGCCCATCCCGCTTCCCGCCGGTCGTCCGCCTTCCCGACGTTGTTCAAAGCCGGTACTGGCGAGCTTATGGGCATCTCCGTCGGCCGCGAGTTCCAGATAACTGGCAACCTGATGCAGTTGCCGTACCAAGGCATGGCGGGCTTCGATCCGGTCTGCAATGCGGTTGCGGTCACGACTCTGGCTGGCGTGGAAGGCGGATCGGTACGTGTCAAAGGCGGCCGAGAGCTGGGCTGGGGTAGGCACCAGCGCGGGCCAAGGGGTGGGAAAGTCGGCATTGCCGGTCAGGCTGGCCACGATAAATCCGGCCTTGGCCTGGAAGTCTGCTTCGCTGAGATGGTCGAACGACACGATGAGTCGATTCGAATTCATGATGCTGTCCTCCTGAAGGATTGAAGTGAATCACGGGCAGTTTTCTCGGCTGCCTGGGCACCATCCTGAGGCCGGGCGCGCTCGTTGTGCTTCCCCCTTCGGGGGGTAATATGGGGGTCAACCGCCAGGGGTTGACGGCATGGCCGAAACTGAATACCGGGGTGTCAACCCAGCGTTAACCGGGCGGTCGCAAGGGGTTGATGACTGGGGCCAAACTCGTTGAGGGGCTGCGATTTCGACCGTGAGGGCCAAGCCCGAACGGAATGCCGGTCGATGCCTGCAGGTTTGACCGAACTGCATGATTCGGTTGGGCCAATGCCATCTACAGGTTGAGGTCCAGACCCGAAGGGGTTACGGCCTGGCTCGAATGGGCTGAATCCACAGCTCGGAAGGGCTTGTGGTTTCTGGCAAATCTCGCTGGGCCCTCTCATCCGCCGGGAAAGAAGCGCATCAAAAGGGGTTCCGGGTTTATGGACCGCTGGTTTCCCCATCCTCATCAGGAGAACTTCCATGGTCAGCAAAAACACCATTTGCCTCTGGTACGACGGCACAGCGCTGGAGGCGGCGCGGTTCTACGCCGCGACTTTTCCGGATAGTGCGGTCAAGGCGGTGCATCGGGCCCCGGGCGACTATCCGTCGGGCAAGGAGGGGGATGTGCTCACCGTCGAATTCAGTGTGATGGGTATTCCCTGTATCGGGCTCAACGGTGGGCCGATCTTTCCGCACTCCGAAGCGTTCTCGTTCCAGGTGTCGACCGACGATCAGGCCGAAACCGACCGGCTGTGGAACGCAATCATCGACCATGGCGGCAGCCCCAGCGCCTGCGGCTGGTGCAAGGACAAGTGGGGGCTGTCGTGGCAGATCACGCCGCGAGTGTTGATCGAGGCCGTCAGCGACCCCGATCCGGCTGCAGCCAGGCGCGCCTTTGCGGCCATGATGGAGATGACCAAAATTGATATCGCCACCATCGAGGCGGCGCGGCGGGGGTGAGGCCCGGAAACCAAAACGGGTCAGCTCCTTGCGGAACTGACCCGTGAATCTGGTGCCGGAGAAAGGAATCGAACCCTCGACCTTCTCATTACGAATGAGCTGCTCTACCGACTGAGCTACACCGGCGAAAGACCGCCATTATAACAACAAGATGAGCGGTCTCTTCAAGCCCGATGACCCGAAGTCATTGGACTGAATCGTGAGATTCTCACTGCAGGTGGTAGTCGGTGACGCGCTGCACCTCATTGCGCGAACCCAGCACCACCGAGACGCGCTGATGCAGCTGAGTCGGGGCAATGTCCATGATGCGCTGACGGCCGTCGGTAGCCATGCCACCGGCCTGTTCGACCAGGAAGGCCATTGGGTTGGCTTCGTACATCAGGCGCAGCTTGCCGGGCTTGGTCGGCTCGCGCTTGTCCCACGGGTACATGAAGACGCCACCACGGCTGAGGATGCGATGCACGTCGGCCACCATCGAGGCGACCCAGCGCATGTTGAAGTCCTTGCCGCGCGGGCCTTCCTGGCCGGCCAGGCATTCGTCGATATAGCGCTTGACCGGGGCATCCCAGTGACGCAGGTTCGACATGTTGATGGCGAATTCCTTGGTGTCGGCCGGGATCTGCACGTTCTCGGCCGTCAGCACGAAGGAGCCCTGCTCGCGGTCGAGGGTGAACATCGTCACGCCGGCGCCGACCGTCAGCACCAGCGTGGTCTGCGGGCCGTAGACGCAATATCCGGCGGCGACCTGACGGCTGCCGGCCTGCAGGAAGTCCTCGGTGGTGACCGCTGCTCCGCCTTCGGGCTTGGCCAGCACCGAGAAGATGGTGCCGATCGAGACGTTGACGTCAATGTTGCTCGAGCCGTCGAGCGGATCGAACAGCAGCAGGTATTCACCCTGCGGGTAACGGTTCGGGATCGGCAGGATCTCGTCCATTTCCTCCGAGGCCATGGCGGCGAGGTGGCCACCCCACTCGTTGGCCTCGATTAGCACCTCATTGGAGATGACGTCGAGCTTCTTCTGCACTTCGCCTTGCACGTTTTCGGTGCCGGCCGTGCCGAGCACTTCGCCGAGGGCACCCTTGTTGACGGAAATGGCGATGCGCTTGCAGGCGCGAGCCACCACC
>DALYHR010000171.1:0-5292 GCA_031970775.1 Burkholderiaceae bacterium
AGCAACCGCCTTGTAAGCGGTAGGTCATCAGTTCGAATCCGATAGCCGGCACCAGCTGAATCCAAGGGCCCGACTCGATCGGGCCCTTTTTTTTGGATCGGAGAACCGTCTTGTTCGCTGCACGTCTCTACACCGCCCGCGCGCGCCGCAGTCTGGCTCTGGCCCTGCTGACGGTGTTGGCGATCTCCGCTCCGGTGCAGGCGCGGGAAAGCGCCAAGCCCAAGGTCGCCGTTGCCCCGGCGGACACCACCTTCAGCCAGTGCCGCAAGTTCTTCCCGGAGCAGCGTGTGCTGCCTGTTGTTCCTGAAAAGCCGCAACTGCGCAGTCTGTGCTTTGACGCCTATGCGGTTCTGCATTCGGGCGAAACCCATACGCCGGTCTTTGCGGTCGAGCGTCTGACCCGTGCGCAGCTCACCGACGCCAAGGACGAGGAGCGCACCAATCACTTCTATCCCGAGGCGCGTCTACCGATGCAGGATCGCGCGCAGCTCGACGACTACAAGGGATCGGGCTTTGATCGAGGCCACATGGCGCCGGCTGCCGATATGCCGACCGCTCAGGCGATGGCGCAGAGCTTCTCGCTGGCCAACATGGTGCCGCAGGCCCCCGAGAACAATCGCAAGACCTGGGCGGGCATTGAAAAGGACACCCGGTCCTACGCCAAGCGTGCCAAGCGCGGGATCTACGTCTACAGCGGCCCGGTGTTCGCGGGCAAGCCGCGCTCGATCGGTGAGGGCAAGGTTCGGGTGCCTTCGCATCTGTTCAAGCTGGTCTACGACCCCGATAGCGGGCGGGCCTGGGCGCATTGGGTCGAGAACAGCGATGACGCCCAAGCCGGGCGGCCAATCAGCTACGCCGAGCTGGTGCGTCGCACCGGCATCGAATTCCTGCCGGGGCTGAAGATCGCTGACTGAGCGGTCCGTCCCTGGAGCGACCCGAATCCTGCGCGAGGCCTACGGCATGAAGTCGCTGTTTCCGTCCACGGCGCATGGCATGGTGTCTGCAATTCGCCTGTTCGGGGCAATGCTGGTGGTGGCCATCCTGTCCGGAGCGCTGATGGGCATCGCAGCGCTGCGCACCAAGGACATCGAGGACTGGCGTCGCAGCCTGCGGGGAATGTCCTACCTGCTGGCCGAGCACACTTCGCAGACGGTCTTTGCGGCGCGCGTGGTACTTGACACGATTGCTGATCGGGTCAATCAGGTCGGGATTCGGGATGAGGCTGACTTCCGCACGCGGCTCTCGACCCTGGAGTTCCATCGGCTGCTCAAGGACAAGATTCAGGGCTCGCCGCAGTTGGATGTCGCTACCCTGGTCGCCTCAAATGGCGACAACATCAACTTCAGCCGCTCCTTCCCGGTCACGGGCATCAATCTGGCCGAGCGCGACTACTTCAAGGCGCATGTGGCGGATCCGAAGCTGGGGGTGCACATCAGCACCTCGGTTCGCAACAAGGGCAACGGCAAGTGGACCTTCTATCTGAGTCGCCGGATCGAGAACGCGCAGGGGCGTTTTCTCGGGTTGGTGCTGGTCGGTTTGTCGGTCCAATCGATTACAGGGGTCTATGACCAGGTGGTTCAGAGCCTGGGCGATGGGGCTGCCATCTCGCTGTTTCGAACTGATCGCACTGCCTTGGCGCGTTCACCCCAAAAGGATGAGGTGATTGGTCGACAAGCCAGTGCCTCGGGGCCGGCGGCAGGTTTTCTGGCGCAAGTGGGTCTGGTTGAACAGGTGATGGTGGCCGACAGTGAGCGTTTCTCTACCGGTGTGCCGGAGTTGCGGATCAATGCCCTGCGGCGGGTCGACCGCTATCCGCTGGTGTTGGCACTGATCGTGCCTGAGAGCATCTTTCTGGCCGACTGGCGCCGCGCCGCTTGGATGATCGGACTGCTGAGTGTGCTGAGTGTTGGTTTCGTGGTTGGCGGAATCCTCATCCTGACCCGCAGCATGGTGCGCCGCGCCAGAACGGAGCTGGATTTGCGCGAGAGCGAGACCAAGTTCCACACCATGGTCGACTGGGCGATGGACTGGGAGTACTGGGTGCGTGAGGATCACGGCATCCACTACATGACGCCCTCGGTGCTGCGGATGACCGGATATGCCGTCGAGGAGTTCGTCCGCAACCCAGGCCTGATCGCTGAGGTGATTCATCCCGATGACCGGGCGATATGGTTAGCGCATGTGGCCGAAGTCGACCACGAGCGCGAAGCACAGCACCATGTGCTGGATTTGCGCGTCCTGCATCGCGACGGCACGCAGCGATGGGTCAATCATGTGTGTCGGCCGGTCTATGGCGCCGCTGGGGAGTACCTCGGTCGCCGGGTGACGATGCGGGATATCACGGAACGCAAGGCCTCGGAAGACGAGATCCGGCAACTGGCCTACTACGATCCGCTCACGGCCCTGCCCAATCGCCGACTCTTCCTGGAGCGGCTACGGCTGGCGCTCTCCGCCAGTGGACCGGCCTTCGGGGCGCTGATGATGATCGATCTGGATCACTTCAAGAAGCTCAACGATACCCAGGGGCATGACACCGGGGACGAATTGCTCTGCGAGGTGGCTCACCGACTGCTGGCCTCGGTCGACGCTGTCGATACTGTTGCGCGGCTCGGCGGTGATGAGTTCGCCGTGATCGTCAATGCATTGGACCCCGCGCTGGCTGTCGCAGCGAGTCAGGCTGAGGCCGTCGCCGAAGCACTGCACGGTGTGTTGAATCAGCCCTTTAGCATTCATGTGGGTCAGCCGGATTACCGCAGTAGCCCGAGCATCGGGGTCACCTTGTTCAAGGGCAGTGAGATTCCGATCGAGATCCTGATGAAGCAGGCCGATGTCGCGCTGTATCAGGCCAAGGATGACGGCCGTAACCTGATCCGCTTCTTCAATCCGCAGATGCAGGCGGCGATTGATGCGCGTATTGCCCTGGAACATGACCTGCTGCGGGCCTGGCAGGCCAAGGAGTTCTGCGTCTACTACCAGCGACAGGTCGATGAACGGGGCCGGGTGACCGGGGTTGAAGCCCTGCTGCGTTGGCAACACCCTCAGTTGGGCCTGCTCATGCCCGATACTTTTGTGCCGGTGGCCGAGGAGATGGGGTTGATTATCGAATTGGGGCAGTGGGTGCTGGTCACGGCCTGCGAACAAATTCGGCGTTGGCAGGACCGGGAGTGCACGCGCGGGCTGAGGGTCGCGGTCAACGTCAGTGCTCGGCAGTTCCACCAGCCTGATTTTGTCGAACAGGTGCATCGTGTCCTGGATTTCAGCGGTGCGGACCCCCGGCTGCTGAAACTCGAACTGACCGAGAGCATCGTGATTGACCGGGTCGACGAGGTGGTGCAGCGGATGACCGAGTTGACCGAGCACGGCGTCGGCTTCTCGCTGGATGACTTTGGCACCGGCTACTCCTCGCTGTCCTATCTCAAGCGGCTGCCCCTCGACGAAATCAAGATCGATCGGTCGTTTGTGCGCGATCTGGTCGAGGACAGCAACGATGCAGCCATCGTGCTTGCCATCCTGGCGATGAGCGAATCGCTGGGCTTGAAGGTCGTCGCCGAGGGAGTTGAAAACCAGGAACAGCGCGCCTTCCTGCGGGATCACGGCTGTCAGGACTACCAGGGCTATCTCTTCGGGATGCCGATGCCAGCGAACGAGCTCAACGCTGCGCTCTGCTCGACGGCAACACAGTCTGCGCAGATTCTTTAAGGGGCTGTCAACCGCCTGGAGGGCTGGTTCGTTGAATGACTACCTTAACTTGAATTGATCTGGAGTCAAACATCATGAACAAGCTTCTTTCTGCTCTGATTGCTACTCTGTTTGCTGCTGGCGCCTTCGCTGCTGATGCTCCGGCCAAGCCCGCTGCGGCTTCTGCCCCGGTTGCCGCTTCGGCTGCCAAGCATGAGGGTCACAAGGACGGCCATAAGGACGACAAGAAGGAAGAAAAGAAGTCGGACATGAAGGCTGAGAAGAAAGCGGAAAAGAAGGAAGCCGCTGCTTCGGAAGCCAAGGCCGAGAAGAAGGCCGAGAAGAAGGAAGCCAAGAAGGCTGAAAAGAAGGAAAGCCACGGCCACGACAAGCACGCCGAAGGTGCCAAGCCGGCTGCCCCTGCTGCCAGCAAGTAATTGATCTGAATTCAGCGCAAGGCTGATCAGCGACTGGGCCCTTCGGGGCCCTTGTCGTTTTGAGCAAGCATGGTTAGGTGAATTCCTGCGGGTCCGGGCGACCATATCGCCAACGTACTCATGACCATGTCCAGAAACGATGCTTATGTCCGGCGCTTTGATGCGGTACTGGCTTATATCGATGCCCATCTCGATGGGGATCTATCCGTCAGGACGCTCAGTGAGGTGGCCTATTTCTCGGAATTCCATTTCCATCGGCAATTCACGGGCTATCTCGGAATTCCGGTGGCTCGCTATGTGTTGTTGATGCGACTGCGCCGGGCGGCACATTGTTTAGTGTCTCGCCCTAGGGTTTCGGTTCTGGATGCGGCACTGGATGCCGGTTTTGAAAGCCCTGAGGCGTTCAGCCGATCCTTTCGGCGTGCATTCGGAGTGGCACCCAGTGTTTTCAGGCGGCGGCCGAACTGGCGGGTCTGGAGTGACGTTTTCATCGTCCCGCACATATCCAGGAGCTTCACCATGCAGATTCAGATCGTCGAATTTCAAGCGACTCACGTCGCCGTCCTTGAGCATCGCGGAGACCCTGCGCACCTTCAGGGGAGTGTTGACCGGTTTGTTGCCTGGCGCATGCGAACCGGACTTTCCCCGGTTGCATCGAGCCGGACTTTCGGCATTCCCTACAGCAATCCCGATACGACGTCGCCGGATGAGTTTCGCTTCGCGATCTGTGGAGAAACTCAGGAGGCTGTGGTGCCCAATTCGTTTGGCGTCGGTGAGCTTGTGATTCCTGGCGGGCGCTGTGCCGTCGTGCGGCATGCTGGTTCAACCGATCTGATTAGTGAATCGATTTATCCGATCTATCGCGATTGGCTGCCGAACAGTGGCGAGAAATTGCGCGATCAGCCGCTGTTTTTTCATTACTTGAGTGTCTATCCGGAAACGCCGCGGGATCAGTGGCAGACCGACATTTACATCCCATTGGCATGAGCCGTGAGTGTCAGGGCCTTGTACGTGCGCCGTAGGGGCAAAACCCTGGTTTGGGCCCGACCTGTGGGTGTTTGCGGCAGGTATTCGGGCGCTGCTCGTAGACCGTGCATCGACGAGTGACGGCATCCAGGAACCGGCAGTCGCCGTTGGCGCGACGGGCCATCGTGAAGATGCCGTCCTTGTGGTTGTA
>DALYHR010000172.1:0-5272 GCA_031970775.1 Burkholderiaceae bacterium
CGAAGCGCTCAAGCCGGCTGCCGATCAGATCAATCGGGCTTGAGCAGCTGCTCGCCGCGGCCTTCGCTGCCCATCACGAACAGGCAGCTATTGGCGATCAGGTCGCGCGGAGCGACCAGCTCCCAGGCGCGCTCCAGCAGCTTGGCGTTGAGTTCCTGCACCAGCCGGGCGATCTGAGCCACCTTGGTGCCGCCGCGGTACAGCAGCGTGATCAGCCGATTGATCTGATCGGCCGCCGGCTTGAGCGCTTCGAGGTTCTCGGCCTCCAGAATCTGCAGCGAGATCAGGTACGAGTGATTCGACAAAAAGCTCAGCAGATCGAGCTGATGCAGGATGCCGACCAGCCGGCCGGCACCGTCGTCCTCGGCCACCACCAGCCGGTGGATCTTGTGGCGAATCATCAGCGCCAGCGCGTCAAACAGCGGGGCGTCCGGGCTGATGGTGATCAGATCGAAGTTGGCGATCTCGCGCACCTTGAGCTCGTGCAGCGGCGTGCCGTGCAGGATGGCGGTCTGCAGCCCGGTGGTGGTGAAGATGCCGATGCGCGGCGGGTTGGTCTGATCGTCCTGCACCAGCACGCAGTTGGTGCGGTGCTCGCTGAAGGCCCGGGCTACGCTGACGATGTCGGCCTCGGCGCTGACCGTGGCGGGCGGGCGAATGAAAGCCTGCTCGACCCGGGCCATCGTCAGCGACTGCAGTTCGTGCTGGCTCTGGCGCTCAGACAGGGCGCTCAACTTGCGCGACAGGTCGGAAAACAGCAGGGCGCCAAAGGTAGCGTTGCTGGAGATCAGCTCGGTGACGGTCTGGCGCGACAGCATGTAGGCCACCACTTCTTCGAGGGCGACGAAGCGGTCGTGAGACTTGCCGGCCACCACCGCGCGGCCATCGAAGCTGTCGTCCGGGCCGTAGGTGGTGATCAGCTCATCACCATCGAACTGCTGCACGTAGCCCTTGATGATGACGAAGAGGTGTTCGGTTCGCGCCCCGATGTCGAGCAGCACATCGCCCTCACGGAAATAGCCGATGTCCAGGCTGTTGCGGACCAGCTTGCGCTCCTCGTTGCCGAGGCAGTCGAACGGGGAAATGGCGAAATTAAAGGCACTGGGCATGAGGCTCTCACGGTCTTGCGGCTCGGCCGCCCCCGGGAAATCCCGAGGTCAGCCCGCGAGTATTCCCCGCCGAGTGGCCTGCTGTCGAGTCAAGCCCGAGCGCGCCACTCGCCGTCGATGCGAATCTCGGTAGCGGCAAAGCGGGCCTTGTAGGCCATCTTGCGGCAGGCGGCGATCCAGTAGCCGAGGTAGACGAAGGGCAGGCCGAGCTCGCGGGCCTTGACGATTTGCCACAGCACGCCAAAGGTGCCGTAGCCGGCCTGCGCATCGTCCGGGTCAAAGAAGGTATAGACCGCCGAGAGCCCGTCAGCCACCACGTCGATCACACTGACCATCACCAGCCGCCCGGAAGCGGCCTCACGAAACTCGACCAGCCGGGTGTCAACCGAGGAGCCGAGCAGATGGTCGATATAGTCCTGCGGCGATTCGGCCTCCATGCCGCCGCCTGGGTGGCGGCAACGCTGATAGCGGCTATACAGCGCGTAGTGCTCTTCGTCAAAGGCGAGAGGCACCTCGCGGGCGATCAGTCCGGACGGACCAGACAGCCGGACCCAGCTGCGGCGCTGGCTGCGGTCGGGCTGAAAGGCTTCGACGTTGACCCGAATCGGGATGCAGGCGGTGCAGCGGTCGCAGTGCGGCCGGTAGACGAACTGACTGCTACGCCGAAAGCCCTGCGCCACCAGCGCGCTGTATTGCCGGAGCGCCATCGGCTCGCCCGGTGCAACCACCAGCGAGCGCGCCATCTGCTCGGACAGATAGCCGCAGGGGTAGGCGGCGGTGGCGTAGCAGCGCAGCTCGGCCGGGGGCAGAACGTCGTCCATCATGGCCATTGCGCCCCTTGCGACCCGACCAGCTCCGGCAGGGCGCTCCAGTGGTCGGCAGACCAGACCCAGCGGGGCGGGGCGGGCAGCGCCAGCGATTCGGCCAGGTGCCGCTCAAAGTCTTCACGGGGCTGCGGCAAGGCACCAAAGCGCGCCAGATGGGCGGTCTGCTGCTGGCAGTCGATGCGCGGCAGGCCGTTGACGCGACAAAAGGCCACCAGCGCAGCCAGCGCGAATTTCGAGGCGTCGGGCCGATGCGCAAACATCGATTCGCCAAAGACCATGCCGCCGATGCTGATGCAGTACAGCCCGCCGGCCAGCTCGCCGTCGATCCAGGTCTCGACCGAATGAACGCCGGAATGAACGGCTGAACCTCCGCCCTGAACCGCCTCGCGATGCCAGCGGCTGTAGGCCCGCACCATCTGCGGCACGATCCAGGTGCCGTCCTGACCGGGTCGGGGCGTGCCGGCGCAGGCGGCGATCACCGCCGGGCAGTCGTGGTCGATGCGAATCTCACAGCCCGGCGTGGCGATGAAGCGCTGCAGCGTCTTGCGCAGCGAGCGCTGCAGCCGAAAGTTGCCCCGTGCCGGGTCGACCTCCAGCACCATGCGCGGCGCCAGGCTCCACCACAGAATCGGCTGGCCCGGCGCAAACCACGGAAAGATGCCGCGCCGGTAGGCACGCTCCAGCCGGCCTGGCTCCAGATCGCCGCCATAGGCCAGCAGACCATCGAGCGACTCGGGCGTGCCACAGGTCGCCGCATCCAGCGCCTGCGCTGTCGGCGGAAAGCGCCAGTCGTCCGCGGCGAGCCGGGGCACCACCATCGTTCAGCGCAGTTGCAGATCCTCGCTGCCGAAGCGGATATCGAGCGGCTCGATCAGCAGCTGCTTCGGACCGGCTTCGACCGTGCCGGCCACCCAGGCGTCGACGCCCTGGGCGCGGGCAATCTCGACGGTGCGCTCGGCGTCGCTGGCGGCGACAAAGATCGCAAAGCCTGCGCCCATGTTCAGGGTCGAGTAGGCCTCCTGATTGTCCTGACGGGCCTGCTCCTGAATGAACTTCAGCACCGGCGTGACCGGCGGCACCGTGGTGATGCGGTAGGTCAGCTCGGCCGGGTGGCGCAGCAGCTTGCGCCAGCCGTGGCCGGTGATGTTGGCGTTGTAATGCGGGCGAATGCCGGCCGCGGCCAGCGCCTCGGTGACCGGCGAATACAGCACGGTCGGGGCCAGCAGCGCTTCGCCGTAGGTCAGGCCGGGGTGATTGGCCGGGTCGATCTCGGTCAGATAGCCCTGGGGCAGACGCTCGACCAGCTTGCGCGCCAGCGACAGGCCGTTGGCGTGGATGCCGCTCGAGGCCAGCAGCACGATGGCGTCGCCGGCGCCGAGGTTGTCACCCAGCGACAGGCGATCCTTCGGGCTGACGATGCCGGTGCAGGAGGCAGCCAGATCGATGCGCCCGGCTTCGACGATGCCGGCCAGCGCCGGGGTTTCGCCGCCGCCCCAGGCGACCTGGCAGGTGTCGCAGGCCTTCTTCCAGCCTTCGACCAGCGCGTGGGCGCGCTGCTTGTCCTCAAACCACTCCGAGCCGCCAGCAGCCCAGTAGGCCTGCACCACCAGCGGAGTGGCGCCGACCGTGATCAGGTCGTTGATCGCCATCGCGATGGTGTCCTGCGCGATGCCGTCGTAAAAGCTGCGGCCGGTGAGTTTGGCCATCTCGTCGGCGACCAGGGTCTTGGTGCCGAGGCATTCGACGATCGAGGCCAGATAAAACGGGCCGACGTCGAGCACATAGGCCGATTCGCCGCGCGAGGCGGCGATCTCGGTGAAGCCGCGCGTCGTCATCGAGCTGGCGGTCGCGGCGGCGGCGCGCTGCGCGGCGATCTTGAGCGGGTCGATCAGGTCGTAATTGACGCCGGCCTGCTCGTAGCTGAGCGTGCCGTGCGCGCCGAGGTCCTCGGCCGGGAGGTTGGAGGTCGGTTGTGTCGATTGCATGGGGCGCGATTATCGGGGATTGCCCTGCCGACCCTTAGAATCGCGCCGCCATCCGAATCCGCCCCACTTCATGAGCTATCTCGTCCTTGCCCGCAAATACCGTCCGCGCCGCTTCGCCGAGATGGTGGGGCAGGAGCACGTGGTACAGGCTCTGGGCAACGCGCTGGCGCATCAGCGGCTGCATCACGCCTACCTCTTTACCGGCACGCGCGGCGTCGGCAAGACCACGGTGTCGCGCATTCTGGCCAAAAGCCTGAACTGCACCGGCCCGGACGGGCAGGGCGGCATCACGGCCGAGCCCTGCGGCGTTTGCCCAGCCTGCCGCGACATCGACTCGGGCCGCTACGTCGACTACATCGAACTCGACGCCGCCAGCAATCGCGGCGTCGACGAGATCAGCCAGCTGCTCGATCAGGCGGTCTACAAGCCGGTGGTGGGCCGCTTCAAGGTCTACATGATCGATGAAGTGCATATGCTGACCACGACCGCCTTCAACGCGATGTTGAAGACGCTCGAAGAGCCGCCCGAGTACCTCAAGTTCGTGCTGGCCACCACCGACCCGCAGAAGGTGCCGGTGACGGTGCTGAGCCGCTGCCTGCAGTTCAACTTGCGGCCGATGGCGCCGTCCGTCATCGCCGAACACCTCCAGGCCGTGCTGCAGACCGAATCCGTGGCGGCCGATGGCGCGGCGCTGCGACTGATCGCCCGCGCCGCGCGCGGCTCGATGCGCGATGCCCTGTCGCTGACCGATCAGGCCATCGCCTTTGGCGCCGGCCGGCTCGACGAAGGCCCGGTGCGACAGATGCTCGGCTCGGTCGATCGCACGCATGTGGCGCGGCTGATCGAGGCGCTGGCCGCCAGCGACGGTGCCACCTTGTTCTCTGTGGTCGAACAGCTGCGCGGCCTGGGGCTGTCCGCCGCCGGCACGCTCGAAGAATTGGCGCTACTGGCCCAGTCGATGGCGCTGCATCAGGCCGTGCCGACCGCACTCGACCCGTCCGACCCGGAAACCGCCACCGTGCAGCGGCTCTCGCCACTGCTGCCGCCCGACGAAATCCAGCTGATGTACAGCCTGGCCTTGCAGGGCCGGCAGGAACTGGGTCTGGCCCCGGACGAATACGGCGGCCTGCTGATGGTGCTGCTGCGCCTGCTGGCCTTCCGCCCCTCAGGCGCGAGCCTGACCCGCCTCAGCCCGGCTCCGGTGGAGATGCCTCCGCCTGCGCCCCCGCGTCCGGTCCAAGCCCCGGTCACACCGACGGCGGCTCAGGTGATGCGACCCGCCCCGACTGCGTCGTTGACGCCGTCCAGTTCGATTCCGCCCTGGGAGGATCTGCCCGAGGCCTTGCCGGCT
>DALYHR010000173.1:0-5250 GCA_031970775.1 Burkholderiaceae bacterium
GTCACCTGGCCGGAGTCCATCACCAGCGCGCGGTCGGCGATCGACAGGGCGCGGCTGGCGTTCTGTTCGACCAGCAGCACCGCCACGCCCTCGCGGTGGATGTCCTCGATCACCCGGAAGATCGCATCGACCATCAGCGGCGACAGGCCCATCGAGGGCTCGTCGAGCAGCAGCAGTTTGGGCTGCGCCAGCAGCGCACGCCCCATCGCCAGCATCTGCTGCTCGCCGCCGCTGAGCGTGCCGGCCAGCTGCGTGCGGCGTTCGTACAGCCGCGGGAACAGGCCGTAAACCCGCTCCAGATCGGCTGCCACCCCGGCCGCGTCGCGGCGCAGATAGGCCCCCATCTGCAGGTTTTCGGCAATGGTCATGCGCGTGAAGGTGCCGCGCCCTTCCGGCACCATCACCAGCCCCTGCTGCGCCAGCTGCCAGGCGCCCTGCCCGGCCAGATCGCGCCCTTCCAGACGGACCTCGCCATACAGCAGCGGGTGCAGTGCGGTGATGCCCTTGAGCGTGCTGCTCTTGCCCGCACCATTGGCGCCGATCAGGCAGACCAGCTCGCCGGCATTGACCTCAAAGGACACGCCCTTGACGGCGTGAATGCCGCCGTAGGCCAGATGCAGATCGTCGACCACCAGCAGCGGCCAGGCCCTCTGCGAAGCCCCCGATACACCATCGAAATCAGCCGGATCGAGGTCTGCCGCGCTCATGTCGTCGCCTCCTGGGGGTCTTGCGGCGGCGTGCCCAGATAGGCAGCGATCACCGCCGGGTCGCGCTGCACCTCCTGCGGGGTGCCGTGGGCGATGCGCAGGCCGTAGTCCAGCACCGTCACCCGGTCGCACAGGCCCATCACCAGCTTCACGTCGTGCTCGATCAGCAGCACCGTGGTGCCACCGGCGCGGATCGTTTCGATCAGCTGGCGCAGCACGCGCTTCTCGGTCGCATTCATGCCGGCGGCGGGTTCGTCCAGCGCCAGCAGCTTGGGCTCGGTCGCCAGTGCGCGGGCGATCTCCAGACGGCGCTGATCGCCATAGCTGAGGGTGCGGGCCTTGAAGGGCGCCAGGTGGCCGATGCCGACATGGTCGAGCAGCGCCTGCGCGCGCTCGCGAATCAGGGCTTCCTCGGCGCGAAAGGCGGCATTGCGGGTCAGCGCCGCCAGCACGCCGCAGCCGGTGCGCACATGGCGGCCGACCATCACGTTTTCCAGCGCAGTCATCTCGGCAAAGAGCCGGATGTTCTGAAAGGTGCGGGCAATGCCGGCGGCGGTCACTTCGTGCACCGCACCGGGCCGGTAAGGCCGGCCGTCGAGACTGAAGGTGCCCGCATCGGGCGGGTACAGCCCGGTCAGCACATTGAAGAAGGTGGTCTTGCCGGCGCCGTTGGGGCCGATCAGGCCATGGACTTCGCCGCGATGGATGCGCAGATCCACGCCGCCCAGCGCCTGCACGCCGCCAAATCGCTTGGCCGCGCCCTGCACCTCCAGCAGCGGGCGATTGATGTCCGCCGTCATGCTTCCAGCTCCTCGGGCGCGGCGCGGCCGTGCTCCGGCGAAGGCCACAGGCCGCGCGGGCGCCACAGCATGATGCCGATCATCGCCAGCGCGATCAGCAGCTGACGCAGGATGGCGGCATCGAGACGGCCTCCGGTGTGGATACGCAGATCGGTGGCGACATAGCGCAGCACCTCGGGCAAGGCAGCCAGCAGCAGCGCCCCCAGCACCACGCCGGGCAGATGGCCGATGCCGCCCAGCACCACCATCGCGACGATCATCACCGACTCCATCAGCGAGAACGACTCGGGCGAGACGAAGCCCTGGAAAGCGCCGAACAGCGCCCCCGATACGCCGCCGAAGCTCGCCCCCATCGCAAAGGCCAGCAGTTTCAGATTGCGGGTATTCAGCCCCATCGCGCGCGCAGCGATCTCGTCTTCGCGAATCGCCATCCAGGCCCGGCCGATGCGTGAGTGCTCCAGCCGATGCCCGATCAGGATCGCCCCGACCACCATCAGCAAAAACAGCTCGTAATACAGCACCACCGAAGGAACGCTGAAGCTGCCCAGGCTCAGCGGCTGGCTGAAATCGACCGGCCCCAGCCGCACCGGGTCGATCTGGCTGATGCCGCGCGGCCCGTTGGTGAGGTTGAGCGGCTGCTCCAGGTTGTTCATGAAGACGCGGATGATCTCGCCGAAACCGAGCGTGACGATGGCCAGATAGTCGCCGCGCAATTTGAGCGTCGGGGCCCCCAGCACGATGCCGGCCAGCGCGGCCACCGCCGCCGCCAACGGCACGATCAGCCAGATCGGCAGATGCAGCCCGTTGGGCCACAGCGCCATCACCGTGGGCAGGTGTTCGCTCAGGTGCGGCGACGACAGCCACGCTGTCATGTAGGCCCCGACCGCGTAGAAAGCGACGTAGCCCAGGTCGAGCAGGCCGGCAAAGCCGACCACGATGTTCAGGCCCAGCGCCAGCAGCACATACAGCAGCGCCAGCGCCAGGATGCGCACCCAGCCTTCGCCCAGCGGCGCAATGCCGAAGGG
This sequence comes from Burkholderiaceae bacterium, assembly GCA_031970775.1. Classification (GTDB taxonomy): domain Bacteria; phylum Pseudomonadota; class Gammaproteobacteria; order Burkholderiales; family Burkholderiaceae_C; genus Sphaerotilus. The sequence continues at coordinate 2,533 of DALYHR010000173.1, forward strand.
CACGGCCATCAGCAGCAGCGCCAGCCCGGCCAGCAGCAGCCAGCGATAAGGCGCACCGGCCGCGAAGGAGGCGGAAGACATCGAGAACGTATTCATGCGGTTGAGAGAACTCAGGCCCGGTCAGCGACCCGCTCACCGAGCAGGCCGGAGGGCCGCAGCGTCAGCACCCCGATCAGCACGGCGAAGGCGAAGATTTCGACGTAATTGCTGCCGAACACCCCGCCGGTCCAGCTGCCGAGGTAGCCGGCGCCCATCGCTTCGATCAGCCCTAGCAGCAGCCCGCCCACCATCGCCCCGGCCAGATTGCCGATGCCGCCGAACACCGCTGCGGTGAAGGCCTTGAGCCCGGGCAAAAAGCCCATGGTGTGCTGCACCACCCCGTAATTGGCCGCCCACATCACCCCGGCCAGTGCCGCCAGCGCAGCACCGATGGCAAAGGTGGCGGCGATCACCCGATCGGGCTGCACGCCCATCAGCGCAGCCACCTGCGGGTTTTCGGCGGTAGCACGCATCGCACGGCCCAGCCGGGTGCGCTGCACCAACGCCATCAGCAGCGCCAGCACGGCGGTGGTCACGCCCAGAATCAGCACTTGCGTCAGCGTAATCACCGGGCCGTCGGTCCAGACATCGAAGACGGTGTCGGGAATCAGCTGCGGATAGGGTTTGGGCGAAGGCAGCCAGATCACCATCGCCAACGCCTGCAGCAGCAGCGACACGCCCATCGCGGTGATCAGCGGCGCCAGCCGAGGGGCAGAGCGCAGCGGCCGGTAGGCCAGCCGTTCGATCAGCCGGTTCAGCATCACACAGGCCCCCATCGACACCGGCAGCGCAATCGCCAGGGCCGCCCAGCCGGATAGATCGGGGTAGGACTCGATCAGCGCCGTGGCGACCGAGTAGCTGACCAGCGCCCCGATCATCAGCACATCGCCGTGGGCGAAGTTGATCAGGCCGATGATGCCGTAGACCATCGTGTAGCCCAGCGCCACCAGCGCGTACATGCACCCCAGCACCAGGCCGTTGATGAGCTGCTGGACGAAGGTATCCACGGTCGGAGGTCTCCGGGCGCTAAGAAGTCTGTGGGCGGGGCGGAAGCGAGGCGGCGCGATTGTAGGGGTTGCGCTGCAGCGATCAACCGGGCCGGATCCAGAGCTCAGCGACGGCGGCGCGCCTCGGCGTCGCGGGCGCGCAGCTCAGCGAGTTTGTCGCCGATGCGGATCTCCAGTCCGCGCGGCACCGGCTCGTAGAAGCTGGTCGCCGGGTCGATGCCGTCGGGAAAGTAGGACACCCCGGCCGCGAAGGCGCCCTCCTCGTCATGGGCGTAGCGGTAGTCGCGGCCGTGGCCGAGCTGCTTCATCAGATTCGTCGGAGCGTTGCGCAGATGGCTCGGCACCGGCGCACTGCCCCCGGCCTCGACAAAACGCCGCACCGCCTTGTAGGCGTTGTAGACCGCGTTGGACTTGGGCGCCACCGCCAGGTAGACCACCGCCTCGGCCAGGGTCAGCTCGCCTTCGGGCGAGCTGAGCCGCTCATAGACCTGCACCGCGTCGAGCGCCAGACGCAGCGCGCGCGGGTCGGCCAGACCGATGTCCTCGCTGGCCATGCGGATCAGCCGGCGGCCGATGTACAGCGGGTCGGCTCCGCCGTCGAGCATGCGCACGAACCAGTACAGCGCCGCATCCGGGTTGCTGCCGCGCACCGCCTTGTGCAGCGCCGAGATCGAGTCGTAGAAGGCATCGCCGCCCTTGTCGTAGCGGCGCAGCGCCCGGCCCAGCGCCTGCTGCAGCTGTGGCTCGTCGACCGACTGCTGCGCCCCAAGGGTGAGCACCACGGTCTCGACCGTGTTGAGCAGCCGGCGCGCATCGCCGTCGGCATAGGCCACCAGCTGATCGACCGCTGCCTCGCTCCAGGCCACCGCGCCCAGCTCGGCCAGAGCCCGGCCGTGCAGCAGGCGCAGATCCTCCGGCCCGATCGACTGCAGCACATGCACGGCGGCGCGCGACAACAGCGCGGCGTTGAGTTCAAACGATGGGTTTTCGGTGGTCGCGCCGATGAAGGTGAACAGCCCCGCCTCGACATGCGGCAGGAAAGCGTCCTGCTGCGCCTTGTTGAAGCGATGCACTTCATCGACAAAGACGATGCAGCGCCGCCCCTGTGCCTGAAAGATGCGCGCCTGCTCGACCGCTTCGCGGATGTCCTTCACACCGCCGAGCACCGCCGAGATCGCGATGAAATGTGCGCCGAAGGCCTCGGCGGTCAGGCGCGCCAGTGTGGTCTTGCCCACACCCGGCGGGCCCCACAGGATCATCGAATGCAGCTGCCCGGTCTCGAAGGCAACGCGCAATGGCTTGCCGGGCCCGAGCAGCTCGGGCTGCCCGATCACCTCGTCGAGGTGGCGCGGCCGCAGCCGCTCGGCCAGCGGCGCAGCGGCGTTCACTGTTTGAGCACGTCGGCGCCGGCCGGCGGAGTGAACTGAAAGCGCTGTGCGGGCAAATTGGCGTGGGTGTCGAGCGCGCTGAAATCCAGCCTGGAGCGCTGACCGAAGGCGTCGGTGATCTCCAGCGCTGCGAGCGTCGAGCCCTTGAAGCCGACGCGCAGCAGGCGAATCGAGCCTTCGCTGGCCTTCGGTGTGGCAATCACCCAGCTCAGGCCGGCGGTATCGGCGCCGCTGCCTTCGTTGCGCAGTTCGAAATCGCGCTCGATCGCCGCACCGGCCAGCAC
>DALYHR010000174.1:0-5158 GCA_031970775.1 Burkholderiaceae bacterium
AGGCCGCGCGCATCTTGGCCAGCGAGCCGGCCGGCAACAGCAGTTCAGGGGAGCGAATGGCCGGGACAGCGGTGCCGGCGTCGGCAGACAGGTCAGGGTTGAGATGCATGGTGGCGGCATTATCCCGAGCCTGGGCAGATCGTGCTGGTTGGTTGACTCTGGCTTGGAGCGGGGCGGATACTGGAGACGGTAGTGGGGTTTTAAGCCCCTTCGAATGCCTGACACACGGAGACCAGGATGGCCTTGAGAACAACCCAGAAAACCCTGATCACCCTAGTTGTCATGGCCCTCTTCATGGCCGTGCTGGTGATGGCCATGCGACAAGGGGACAGCACGTCTTCCCCGACCACTGCAGCTCTGCGTCGGATGACCCCAGTCTCGATCAAGGGTCTGATCGCAGTCGACGTCGAGAGCTACTTCAAGGATGACCGCGTCATCAAGCGCCTGGCGGATCAGGGCTATGTCCTGGAAGTCGCCCGCGTCGGCAGCCGTGACATGGCCACGCGTCTGAACGGACCGACTCGACCCGACTTTCTGTTCAGCTCAGGCGTGGTGGCTGCGGGGCAAATCATCGAGACCGCGCGCAAACTCAGTCTGAGCGCCACACAGATCACCCCGTTCCACTCGCCCACGGTGATCGCTTCGTGGGAACCGATTGCCCGCATCCTGGTAGCCAACGACATTGCACGACGTCTGTCCGACAAGGTCTATGCCGTTGATATCGCTCGGCTCACCGACTTAATGCTGCAACGTCGCAAGTGGAAAGACCTGAAGCAGGCCCAGGCCTACCCGGTCAATCGCAGCGTACTGGTCTCGACCACGGACCTGCGGCGCAGCAACTCCGGAGCTCTCTGGCTGGCTCTGACCAGTTATGCCCAGAACGGGGATGTCGTCAGTGACCGGGCGACCGCAACGCGTCTGGCAGGACAACTGGCCGAGTTATTCAAGCGGCAGGGCTACCAGGAGAACTACGTCAACGGCAATTTCGACGACTACATCGCCATTGGCATGGGCAAAACACCGATGGCGTTCATCTACGAATACCAGCTGGTCAGCCATGCCCTGCGGCACAAGGGCATCGGCGGTGACATGGTGCTGATGTATCCGCAGCCAACCCTCATCAACAAGGAGGTCTTCATCGCTCTGAATGAGTCCTCCAAGGCGCTGGGCGAACTGCTGGCTCAGGACACTGAACTCCAGGCACTGGCCGTGGAACATGGCTTCCGCATTGCCGATACCGACCGCTTCGTCGCCACGGTCAAACCGACCGGACTGGCCATCGAGCCCCGACTCACTCAACTCGTGGACCCGCCTGCCCACGAGCTCATGACGGACATGATCGACACCGTAGCTCAGGAGATGGCGCAATGAACCGATGGATGCCGAAGTCGTGCAAGCAAGCGCTGGCACAGGTTGTTCTGATCCTGATGGTCGGGCTCGGGCTAACTGCCTGCGAGCGCAGTCCCGAAACCTCCGCGACCCCTGATTCGACGAGTCCCTCCCCGGTGCTCAGGATTCTGGCCACCAGCGACCTGCGCGATGTGGCCCCGCTGGCCGAGCTAGTAAAAAAGGCCACGGGTGTCACCCTGCAGTTCCGCTTTGGGGCCACGATGGATAGCACCGAGGCCGTCCTTGAGGGGCGTTCCGGTGCCGACGCAGCCTGGTTTGCCAACGGCCGTTATCTGCTCTCAACCCCCAAGGGGCAGAGCCAGGTCAAGCTGCAGGAAAAAATCATGCTGTCACCAATCGCCATCGGAGTCAGCGAATCGGATGCACAGCGTCATGGCTGGATGCGCCCGGATCTGAAGCTGACTTGGAAGGACATCGCGCGGGCGGCGCGGGATGGCAAGCTGCGCTACGCGCTGACCAATCCCGCCACCTCGAATCAGGGTTTCATGTCGCTGATGGCTGTGGTGGCTGCTTCGAGCGGCAAGACCGAGGCACTGACGGCCGCAGACGTCGACCGCCAGGCGATCGCCGATTTCCTCAAGGGCTACAAACTTCCCGGCGACAACTCGACTGAACTAGCGGAACGATTTGCGACACAGCAAGGGCTAAAGGTCAATGCCTTTATCAACTACGAGAGCTGGCTGCTGAGCCTGAACGCCAGCGGCAAGCTGCGGGAAAAGCTGGTGTTGATCTACCCCTTCGAAGGGATCAGCACAGCCGACTATCCGCTCATGCTGCTCAATGACAGCCGCCGCGCCGACTTCAACAAGGTCGTCGAATACCTCAAGAGCGAGGAGGCTCAGATCTGGCTGGCCCGCCAGACACTGCGCCGCCCGATTCGGCCGGAAGTCGCTGCGCAGGTCGAATCGGTCCTGCCCAAACTGGGGCTACAGGTGGAGCTGCCGTTCTCGCCCGATGCCCTGCTGGCCGACAGTCTGGTTTTAGCCTACCTCAACGAGTTTCGCACCCCGATCGCCAGCACTTTCGTCATCGACGTCAGCGGCAGCATGAACGATGCAACGCGCCGTAGACAGCTGATCGAGTCACTGCAATTCATTGCCGGTGCCGACAACTCGCTGACCGGACGGCTGGCTCGCTTGTCCAGCCGCGAGCGACTGTGGCTTCAGCCTTTCTCGTCCTCCATCCTGCCCACCAGCCAGTTCGAAATTCCCGCCGATCGACCTGCGGCGCGAGGCGTAGCGATGCAACAGGACAGCGCAGCCAAAAGTGCCGTTCTGGAGCAGATTCGCGACCGAGCCGATCAGTTGCAGATGGGCGGTAGCACCTCGATGTATGACGCCGTGCTGCATGCGCTGAACAATATGCTCAAGGAACGGCAGGAACGCCCCGGCTATCAGTACTCCGTCGTGGTCTTCACCGATGGCGAGAACAACACCGGACGCAAGTACCCGGAATTCGCACGTGACTACAAGGCCCTGCCCGAAGATGTTCATGGCATCCCGGTGTTCTGGATCCTGTTCGGCGAGGCCAATGAGGCCGAACTCCAGCATGTTGCCAAGCTAACTGGCGGGCGGGTCTTCGACGCCCGCAAGACATCGCTGTCCAAGGTCTTCAAGGACATCCGGGCCTATCAGTAATCCAAGCTTTCCCTCTCGCATGCTGCTGAACTTTCTGCTCTCCCCGGCTCACTGGGTCGGACTGCTTCTGGCCAGTCTGGCCCTCGGGCTGCAGTGGCTGGGCTGGCTGCCCTCACCGCAAGGCCTGATGCTGGCGGCCGCGGGCTATGCAGTCGGCTGCGGACTCGGACTGATGTGGCTGGGCACTCCGAATCGCCTGGCCGAACCGGACTGGCAACCGCTGGCCATCCCCGAAGGCGGCGACGTCCCCACCCGCGAGTCGATGGAGCTGGCGCTGCAGGGTATTCGCGACCTGACCCGCAGCAATCCCGGGCAACGCATTCCGCCCGCGCTGCAGCACCGACTCCTCAACCTGTGCACACAGCTCGACGAGTTGCTGACCCAGTGGGAACAGTCCCGCGGCGTGCTGTCGATGGAAGACAGCTTTCACGCTCGCTACATCGCCACTCGCTATCTGCCGGAGATGCTCAATACCTACCTGTCGATTCCTGCCCGATTCGCGACGCACCGAGTGCTGGATCGCGGCATGACCGCGGCCCAGACTTTCGAGGCCACGCTGGCTGAACTCGAGGGCGAGGTCACTCAACTCGCCGACGATCTGGCCGCGCAGGATGCCCAGGCGTTCCTGATGCACTCCCGTTTTCTGCGACAGAAATTTGCCCCGGCTGCTCCCGATGCACCGGCCCTGACTCTGGATGCGGCTTCGCCCCCGTCCGCCCCCTCATCGGTGTCCTCGACATGAGCACGACCCCCGCCCCCTTCACCTTGACCCCTCCGGAAACGCTCAGCCCTGTGCCTGACGAGCAAGCTCGTCAGGCCGTCCCCCTCAAGCCCGAGCTGTCGCGACAGGTGGACGATCAGGTTCTGCGATTCATCGACGCCTTGGTCAGCGAAGACCTGCACTCCGACGGATTCAAATCCCGTCTTGACAGCGCCTTCGCCCTGGGTCGCGAAGAGATCGCCAAGGCCTCAGGACTGATGCAAGGCCGGTTCATGGATCGCAACTTTGTCGGCGTCGAGAACTCGGCCGCGTTCAAGGCCATCCAGTCCATTCGCCAACAACTCGATGAACTCAACCCGGGCCACGCTGGCGATCTGCTGCAACCGCGCAAGCTGCTTGGGTTGATTCCTTTCGGCAACCGACTGGAGGCCTACTTCCAGAAGTACCAGACGGCGGCTCAGCATCTGCGCACGGCCATGGACCAGCTCTATGCCGCCCGCGACGAGATGCACCGCGATGTGCTCGATATCGAAGCAACGCGAGGTCAGCTTTGGGAGGCGATGACGCAGCTGTCAGCAGCAGCCCGCTTCGCCACCGAACTCGACACCCGGCTCGATGAGCGGGTTCGTGCGCTCGAAGGCAGCGACCCGCTGCGTGCCCAAGCGTTGCGACAGGAAGTGCAGTTCTATGCCCGGCAAAACCTGCTCGACATCCAGACGCAGCAGGCAGTCTGTGTCAACGGCTACCTGGCCTTGGATGTGCTTAAAAAAACCGGCCGCGAAATGATCAACGGCTGCAACCGGGTCGCGACCACGGGCCTGAGTGCCTTGTCGGTGGCGCAGACGGTGGCCCGGGCCACCGGCAATCAGATCCGGGTGATGGACATGCTCTCCGGGGTCAATGCCACGATCGGCAACCTGATCAGCGAGACCGGCCGTCAGCTCAATCAGCATGTCGAGCAGACCTCGCAGTTCGCTCAGAATCCGATGATTGGCATCGAAAAGATCCAGGAGATGTTCGATCAGACCTTTCAGGCCATGGACTCGATGGACAGCTTCCGCACTCAGGCGATCGAGACGATGGGGCACAACAACGAGATGATCCGCGGCCAGCTCGCCCGGGCTGATCGCTATCTCGATCAGACCCGGCAGCGTCAGGCCCGCGAAGCGGCGGCCGGTTCCGCTGCCACGTCAGGCCCGATCAACCTTTAGGAGGACGCCCCACCGGCTGCGGGCGGATTCTTCTTCGTGGAATCGGATTCACCGCCGCGGCCGATGTCTTCGTCCTCCTGATCCAGCACCTCCTCGGCCCGCTTGAGCAGCAGGCCGTAGGCGTGCTCGGACAGCAGACCGGCGGCGAAGGCCAGCAGGTAGAGCGTCTCCTGGCGCAC
>DALYHR010000175.1:0-5157 GCA_031970775.1 Burkholderiaceae bacterium
GGCGGAACATGATGCGCTTTTCGAGCTGCTGGGTGATCGAGTCGGCGATCAGCTGAGCATCGGTTTCCGGCTTGCGGACTTCCTCGATGTTCACGGCCACCGGCACGCCCAGACGCTTGGTCAGCTCAGCCTTCAGGGCTTCGATGTCTTCGCCCTTCTTGCCGATCACCACACCCGGACGAGCCGAGAAGATGGTGATACGGGCGTTCTTGGCCGGACGCTCGATCTGAATGCGCGAAACGGCGGCGTTCTTGAGCTTCTTCTTCAGGAACTCGCGAACTTCGATGTCTTCAGCGAGCATCGAGGCGAAGTTCTGGTTGCCTGCGTACCAGCGCGACGACCAGTTGCGCGTGACGGGCAGGCGGAAGCCAGTCGGATGAATTTTCTGTCCCATGATGCCCCTCAGTTGCCGACGGTCACGTAGATGTGGGCGGTCGGCTTGCTGATGCGATTGCCACGACCCTTTGCGCGGGCCGAGAAACGCTTCAGCGTGGTGCCTTGCTCCACATAGATCGACTTGACCTTGAGTTCGTCGATGTCAGCGCCGTCGTTGTGTTCGGCGTTGGCGATCGCGCTCTCCAGCGCCTTCTTGATGATGCCGGCGGCCTTCTTCGGCGTGAACGTCAGAATGTTCAGTGCCTGATCGACGGGCTTGCCGCGGATCATGTCAGCCACCAGGCGGCCCTTGTCGCAGGACAGGCGAACGCCACGGACGATTGCTTTGGTTTCCATCGTCAATGCTCCTTAGCGCTTGGCCTTCTTGTCCGCGGGGTGACCCTTGAACGTACGGGTCAGGGCGAACTCACCGAGCTTGTGGCCGACCATCTGGTCGGTCACGTACACGGGCACATGCTGCTTGCCGTTGTGAACGGCGATCGTCAGACCGATGAAATCGGGCAGGATCGTCGAACGACGCGACCAGGTCTTGATCGGCTTCTTGTCCTTCGTGGCAACGGCCTTGTCGACCTTGGCCACGAGGTGATGGTCCACAAACGGACCCTTCTTCAGAGAACGAGCCATGAGTTCGACCCCTTATTTCTTGCGACGCGAAACGATGAACGTCTGCGTGCGCTTGTTGTTGCGGGTACGGAAGCCCTTGGTCAGGGTGTTCCACGGCGACACCGGGGCCTGGCCTTCACCAGTACGACCCTCACCACCACCGTGCGGGTGATCCACCGGGTTCATGGCGGTACCGCGGACGGTCGGGCGAATACCCAGCCAACGCTTCGCACCGGCCTTGCCGTACTGGCGCAGGTTGTGCTCTTCGTTCGACACTTCACCCAGGGTAGCGCGGCAGTCGATGTGGACCTTGCGGACTTCACCCGAGCGCAGACGGATCTGAGCGTACAGGCCGTCGCGGGCCATCAGCGTGACGCTGGTGCCAGCCGAGCGGGCGATCTGCGCACCCTTGGAGGGCAGCAGTTCGACGCAGTGGATAGTCGAACCCACGGGGATGTTGCGGATCGGCAGAGTGTTACCGGCCTTGATCGGGGCTTCAGCGCCGCTCAGAACGGTTGCGCCCACTTCCAGACCACGCGGAGCGATGATGTAGCGACGCTCGCCGTCGGCATAGCACACCAGAGCGATGTGAGCCGTACGGTTCGGGTCGTACTCGATGCGCTCGACCTTGGCGGGGATGCCGTCCTTGTTGCGACGGAAGTCGACCACGCGATAGTGGTGCTTGTGACCGCCGCCCTTATGACGGGTGGTGATGTGACCGTTGTTGTTACGGCCAGCGTTCTGCTTTTGCGGCTCCAGCAGCGAAGCTTCCGGAGCGCCCTTGTGCAGGTGCTTGTGCACCACCTTCACCACGGCACGGCGGCCAGGCGAAGTCGGCTTGACTTTGACGACTGCCATTACGCGGTCTCCCCGGAGAAGTTGAGTTCCTGGCCTTCCTTCAGCGACACGAAGGCCTTGCGGACGTGGTCACGACGACCGGCCGTACGACCGAAACGCTTGGCCTTGCCCTTTTGGTTGGCCACCTGAACCGAAGCCACTTCGACCTTGAACATCAGTTCAACGGCCGCCTTGATTTCCGGCTTGGTCGCGTCCTGCAGCACCTTGAACAACACCTGGTTGTTCTTTTCACCGATGCGGGTTGCCTTTTCCGAGATGATCGGAGCGACCAGCACCTGGGCCAGACGGCCCTCGTCGAACTTGGGGGCGCTCATGCGAACATCTCCTGGAGCTTGTCGATCGCAGCCTTAGTCACGACGACCTTCTTGTAGAAGACCAGCGACAGGGGATCGGCGTAACGCGGCTCGACGACCAGCACGTTGGCCAGGTTGCGCGAAGCCAGTTCGAGGTTCTCATCGACCTCGTCGGCGATCACCAGCACATGGTCCAGATTCATGGCCTTGAGCTTGGCGGCCAGCAGCTTGGTCTTGGGGGCGTCGATCGCAATCGAGTCCACCACAACCAGACGGCCTTCACGGGCCAGCTGCGAGAAGATGGCGGCCATACCGGCGCGATACATCTTCTTGTTGACCTTCTGCGCGAAGTTTTCTTCCGGCAGATTCGGGAAAATGCGACCGCCTCCGCGCCACAGCGGCGACGAAGTCATACCGGCGCGAGCGCGGCCGGTGCCCTTTTGACGGAACGGCTTCTTGGTCGAGTGCTTGACCTGTTCGCGATCCTTCTGGGCGCGGGTGCCTTGACGAGCGTTGGCCTGGTAGGCCACGACGACCTGGTGGATCAACGCTTCGTTGTAGTCACGAGCGAACACGGCGTCCGAGGCATCCACCTTGCTGGTGGCCTGACCCTGTTCATTCAGGAGCTCGAGTTGCATCAGTTGGCTCCCTTCTTGGCCTTGACGGCAGGACGGACGGTGACGAAACCGCCCTTGGCGCCCGGAACGGCACCCTTGACCAGCAGCAGCTGGCGGGCTTCGTCGACGCGAACGACGTCGAGGTTCTGGGTGGTGACGGTGTCGTCGCCCAGGTGACCTGACATGCGCTTGCCCGGGAACACACGGCCCGGATCCTGCGCCATCGAGATCGAACCCGGCACGTTGTGCGAACGCGAGTTACCGTGCGAGGCGCGCTGCGAACCGAAGTGGTGACGCTTGATGGTGCCCGCGAAACCCTTACCGATCGAGGTGCCTTGCACATCGACCTGCTGACCAGCAGCAAACAGGGTGACCGGCACAGCGGCGCCCGGAGCGTACTGACCAGCGACTTCCGCTTCAACACGGAATTCCTGCAGCAGCTCACCGGCTTCCACACCGGCCTTGGCCAGGTGACCCGCTTCCGGCTTGGTCACGCGAGAGGCCTTGCGTGAACCGAATGCGACCTGGAGGGCGCTGTAACCATCGTTTTCGACGGTTTTGACCTGGGTAACGCGATTGTTGGACACATCGAGCACCGTCACGGGAACGGCATCACCGTCGTCCGTGAAGATGCGCATCATGCCCACCTTGCGACCCAGCAACCCGAGGCGATTGCCAAGACTCATCGTTTTCTCCAATGCCCGACAACGATTGGCCGGGCTGACCCATAAGGCTTCGCCCGCAGACAAAACAGGCGAAACGGAAAGAGCGCCCACCAAATGCCTGGGCGCGAAAAGCCAAGGATTGTAGCACAACACACCCGAAGCACCCAACCCCGACGATCCAAACATTGCATTTGATAGCCCAAGGCGGCTATACTGGCGGGCTTTTCGGCAAATTTGCCGGGCTCGCCCGCGCGCGACGCGCCTTTTTGCTCGTCGCCAACAGCTGACCCGACCAAGCTGCCGCAAAGGAATCACGTAACTTCAAACGGGAACAAGTTACCCATGCCGACCATCAATCAGCTCGTGCGCCAAGGCCGTAAGGCCGAGGTCACGAAGTCCAAGTCTCCTGCGATGCAGGACTGCCCGCAGCGCCGTGGCGTCTGCACCCGCGTGTACACCACGACCCCGAAGAAGCCGAACTCGGCTCTGCGTAAGGTCGCCAAGGTGCGCCTGACCAACGGTTTCGAGGTCATCTCGTACATCGGCGGTGAAGGCCACAACCTGCAGGAACACAGCGTCGTGCTCGTGCGCGGCGGCCGTGTGAAGGATCTGCCGGGTGTGCGTTACCACATCGTGCGCGGTTCGCTTGACCTGCAAGGCGTCAAGGATCGCAAGCAGTCTCGCTCCAAGTACGGCGCCAAGCGCCCGAAGAAGGCCTGATCGGTTCACACCGAACGGTCTTGTAGCGGCCCTACCCGGTTGTCGGGTGTGTTGGCCGAGTAAGTCGGTGGCCCCTATCTCTATACGTGTGGCCCCTGCGGTTGTCAGCGTTCAAAGCGATGAAGCTGGTGACCAACTGAAGCATTGAAAGGAATCGAAATGCCTCGTCGTCGCGAAGTACCCAAGCGCGAGATCCTCCCGGATCCGAAGTTCGGATCGGTTGATCTGTCCAAGTTCATGAACGTGGTGATGGAGTCCGGCAAGAAGGCCGTGGCTGAACGCATCATCTACGGCGCCCTGGAACAGGTCGAAAAGAAGGCCGGCAAGGATCCGCTGGAAGTCTTCCTGACCGCGCTGAACAACGTCAAGCCGCTGGTCGAAGTGAAGTCCCGCCGCGTCGGTGGTGCGAACTACCAAGTTCCCGTGGAAGTTCGCCCCATCCGTCGTATGGCTCTGGCGATGCGCTGGCTGAAGGAATCGGCCCGCAAGCGCAGCGAAAAGTCGATGGCCCAACGTCTGGCCAACGAACTGCTCGAAGCCGCTGAAGGTCGCGGTGGCGCGATGAAGAAGCGCGACGAAGTGCACCGTATGGCCGAGGCCAACAAGGCCTTCTCGCACTTCCGTTTCTGATCCCGCCCTCGTCGAGATCGATTTCCTATTCGGGCTGCCCCTCCTCGGTTTTCATCGACCGGCCGGGGCGGCCTTTCCCATTTTTGGAGTGACACATGGCTCGCCAGACCCCCATCGAGCGCTACCGCAATATCGGTATCTCGGCCCACATCGACGCCGGCAAGACCACCACGACCGAGCGCATCCTGTTCTACACCGGTGTGAACCACAAGATCGGTGAAGTGCACGATGGCGCCGCCACGATGGACTGGATGGAACAGGAACAGGAACGCGGCATCACCATCACGTCGGCCGCGACGACCTGCTTCTGGAAGGGCATGGACCTGAACTATCCGGAACACCGCTTCAACATCATCGACACCCCGGGCCACGTCG
>DALYHR010000176.1:0-5145 GCA_031970775.1 Burkholderiaceae bacterium
CTCTGGATTCAATGCGTGGAAACGGTACGACCTGGCGGAACGATCAGTGACGGAAAGGCCACCAGGAACGGGCTCCCGCCCCGCCCCCTCGCACTGCGACGAGGATCACGGCGATATTATCCCGTCCGCCGGCCATATTGGCGGCTGACACCAGCGCATCTGCAGTTTCAGCGATCGTTTCGTGCGAACGCAGGACTTGCGAGATCTCCTCATCGCTGAGCATGTCGGAGAGTCCGTCTGAGCACATCAGGTACAGATCGCCCGGCAAGACCCCATGGGAATGGACCTCCAGCAGCACCACATCCTCGACTCCGACTGCCCGGGTCACCAGATTCTTGTGATTGCTTTGTGCGGCCTGTTCAGGCGTCAACAGCCCCGCATCGATCTGCTCCTGCAGCAAGGAGTGGTCCCGAGTGATCTGGACCAGCCGACCGCCGCGCCAGCGATAGGTGCGTGAGTCGCCGACATGACCGACCAGCAGTCGGCTGCCCCGGAACACCGACACCACCAACGTGGTGCCCATGCCGGAGTACTGCGGGTTGGCGTTGGAGGCGTTGAAGATGGCTCGATTCGCGTTGTCGACGCAGATGTCCATGGCGCGTCGCACATCGTTCTCGCTGACCATGGCCGGGGCTTCGCTGAGCCAGCGGCCCAGTTCCGAGCGGATGAATGCGGTGGCCATGCCGCTGGCGACTTCGCCCGCGTTGTAACCGCCCATGCCATCCGCGAGCACAGCAAGCGCAACGGACTCGTCAACGACGACTGAGTCCTCGTTGTTCGAGCGGGCGAGACCTCGGTCGGTCACGGCGTAGAACTCGAAACTCATGGTGGATGTGCAAGGTCTGGGACGGTGTCCGATTTTGCCCCAAGCGTCGCTGGAGGCGGAAGCCGCTTGAACCGGTTGCAGCGAGCAGCGCGCAATCCTGCACTTCCTGGGCAGGGGTTGAGGCCTCCGGGCCGTTGGCGTCGGGGATTCTCGAGGGGAAATACCCTGGGTGGGAGCCTTTCCATCCCTAGGGGCACGCAGTAACATGCGCACGCACGGTGTTTCAAGGGTAGCGGCCGCTTGCGGGCTCGTCGGCTCCCTCACCGGTTTATCTGACCGTACTGAAGGAGATCCAGGACATGGCAACAGCAAAGAAGGTCGCCGCGAAGAAGGCGCCCGCCAAGAGTGCTCCGGCCCCCGCCGCCACCAAGCCGGCTGAGAAGGCGACTGCTGTGAAGGCGGTCAAGACGGCTGCGAAGAAGACTGCAGCGGCCCCGACCGGCTTCAACAAGCCGCTGACTCCGTCGAAGGAGTTGGCTGCCGTGATTGGTACCAAGGCGCTGCCGCGCACCGAAGTGACCAAGAAGCTCTGGGAATACATCAAGAAGCACAAGCTTCAGGATCAGGCCGACAAGCGCCGCATCAATGCTGATGCCAAGCTCAAGGTGGTTTTCAAGGCCGATCAGGTTTCGATGTTCGAGATGACCAAGTTGGTCAGCGCGCATCTGAGCTGATTCAGCCATCCCAAGCAAGCAAAGGGGCCCCGCGGGGCCCCTTTGCTTTGATATGCCGGGCTCGGCCCCTTTTGGGTTAAAGGCCCAGACCCTCGTCAAAGCCGAGGTGGATGTTCATGGCCTGTACGGCGGCGCCGCTGGCGCCCTTGCCGAGATTGTCCAGGCGGGCCATCAGCAGCACCTGATCGCCCTGGGACTGCACGACGATGTCGACCCGATTGGTGTCGTTGCAGGCCTGCACGTCCCAGAAGCCGCCATCAAGCTGGCTGGCCTGACCCAGCGGCAGCACCCGGATGAAGGGTTCGGTGGCATAGCGGTTGGACAGGGCCTGATGAAGAGCTTCACCGGTCGTGCGACCTTCAAGCTGCAGCGGCACGCTGACGGACAGGCCTTTGTAGAACGGGCCGACCACCGGCATGAACACCGGGGCGATCTTGCTGCCCGTGTGGGTCATCATCTCCGGCAGATGCTTGTGGCTCAGTCCCAGTGCGTAGGGCCGGGGCGCCTGCAGTCGCGCATCCGGCTCGCTGCGGTACTGCTCGATCATGCTTTTGCCGCCCCCCGAATAGCCGGTCAGCGAGGTGGCGCTCAGGCCCTGATCGGGTGAAACCAGCCCGGCATCGATCAGAGGACGCACCAGCAGGATGAATGCAGTGGCATGGCAGCCCGGGTTGGCAATGCGCTTGCCGGTACGGATCGCCTCGCGTTGTCCTGGAGCGAGCTCCGGCAGTCCGTAGACCCAACCGGGCGAGGTGCGGTGGGCCGTGCTGGCGTCGATCAGGCAGGTCGAGGGGTTGGTGACCAGTGCCGCAGCCTCGCGGGAGGCGGCATCAGGCAGACACAGGAAGGCCACATCGGCGGCATTGAGCAGTCGGGCGCGTTCCGTCGGGTCCTTGCGACGATCGGGGTCGATGCGCAGCAGTTCCAGATCCGGTCGGGCCCCCAGCAGTTCGTGAATGCGCAGGCCGGTCGTGCCTTCCTGACCATCCACGTAGACCAGTCGCTTCGTCATCGTGCGTCTCGTGAAGATGAGTGAACAGAGCCCGCCAGCATACGGCAGATCCGCGATGACTCGCCGTGGAGCCTGTGCGATCGGGGACAATCGCGCCATGGTGACAAAGATGCCCAAAGGACTAGGTCGTGGCCTCGAGGCGCTGCTCGGGCCCCAGGTGGTTTCGAGCGCCGGCGATGCTCAGGCGGGAGGCCGGCTCATGGAGCTGCGGCTCGATCAGCTTCGCCCCGGGCGCTACCAGCCGCGCACCCGCATGGACGAAGGCTCGCTGTTCGAGCTGGCTGAGAGCATCCGGGGGCAGGGCGTGATGCAGCCGATTCTGGTGCGACCGATCCAGGATGCCGACGGCCTGCCGGCCTACGAAATCATCGCCGGCGAGCGTCGCTCGAGGGCCGCCCGGATCGCGGGTCTGGATAAGGTGCCGGTGCTGGTCCGCGAGGTGCCCGATCAGGCTGCAGCCGTGATGGCCCTGATCGAGAACTTGCAGCGCGAGGATCTGAATCCGCTCGAAGAAGCGCAGGGCGTGCAGCGGCTGATCAGCGAATTCAATCTGACCCACGATGCTGCCGCTCAGGCGATCGGGCGTTCGCGCAGTGCCACCACCAACCTGCTGCGTTTGCTGAATCTGGCGCCGCCAGTTCAGCAGATGCTGATCGCTGGCGATCTCGACATGGGCCATGCCCGAGCCCTGCTGGCCCTGGAACGGCGGGATCAACTGGTTTGTGCCAATGAGATCGTGGCGCGTCAGCTCTCGGTCCGGGAGTCCGAGCGTCTGGTGTCGCGTACCGTGTCCGGGGAATCGGAAGCGCCCCGGGCTCGCAAGAGCGAAACCAAGTCGCGCGATCTGTTGCGTTTGCAAGAGCAGCTATCAGACCAGCTGATGGCTGAGGTTGACATCCGCATCCGCGATCGTGGTCACGGCAGGCAATCGGGCGAGATCGCCATCGTGTTCAGTTCGGTCGATGAACTCAATGGCGTGCTGGAGCGACTCGGTCTCGGTTCGGACTGAGTCCGCCGTTCCCCCAGACCTGGCGTGACGGATTTCCCGCAGGAGGGCTATAGTGGTCCCGCAGGGGCCCGGGAGTGGCCGCCTCGGTGCCCGGGCCGGTTACAACGGTACTGCGACGGTCGGCGGTTCAGGCAGACCGGCCGTGGAACGAACTGATGACGCCTCGGCAGATTCGCGCCGGGACGCCATCAGATCTTCCCACGGAGGCCCGAGATGGATGTCATCAGCACCTTTGCGGCTCGCTACGAGCGGGCGCGTGAGCAAGAGCTGACCCTGGAGGAATACCTGACGGAGTGTCAGCGCAATCCGTTGGCCTACGCCACGGCGGCCGAGCGCATGCTCAAGGCGATCGGTGAGCCCCAGATGCTCGACACCCGCAACGATCCGCGGCTATCGCGGCTCTTCGCCAACAAGGTCATCAAGATCTACCCGGCCTTTGCCGAGTTCTACGGCATGGAAGAGGCAATCGAGCAGGTCGTGTCCTACTTTCGCCATGCTGCGCAGGGGCTGGAAGAGCGCAAGCAGATCCTCTATCTGCTTGGCCCGGTTGGCGGGGGCAAGAGTTCGATCGCTGAACGACTCAAGCAGTTGATGGAGCAGGTTCCCTTCTACGCCATCAAGGGCTCGCCGGTGAATGAGTCGCCGCTGGGGCTGTTGGATCCGGTCGAGGATGGTCCGATCCTTGAGAAGGAATACGGCATCCCCTCCCGATATCTGAATCGAATCATGTCGCCCTGGGCGGTCAAGCGGCTCGAAGAGTTCGGGGGCGATATCCGCCGCTTCAAGGTAGTGCGCCGGTATCCGAGCGTGCTGCGACAGGTGGCAGTGGCCAAGACTGAACCGGGCGACGAAAACAATCAGGACATCTCGTCGCTGGTCGGCAAGGTCGATATCCGCAAGCTCGAAGCCTATGCACAGGACGACCCGGATGCCTATAGCTATTCCGGCGGGCTGTGCCTGGCCAATCAGGGGTTGCTCGAATTTGTCGAGATGTTCAAGGCGCCGATCAAGGTGCTGCACCCGCTGTTGACTGCAACTCAGGAAGCCAATTTCAAGGGCACTGAGGGTTTTGGGGCGATTCCTTTCGATGGCATCGTTCTGGCGCACTCCAACGAGAGCGAATGGAAAGCCTTCCGCAACAACAAGAACAACGAGGCATTCCTCGATCGCATCTATATCGTCAAGGTGCCGTATTGCCTGCGGGTCTCCGAGGAGGTGCACATCTACGAAAAGCTGTTGCGCAACTCTTCGCTGGCCGAGGCAACCTGTGCTCCCGGCACGCTGAAGATGATGAGCCAATTCGCCATGCTGACTCGGCTGAAGGAACCCGAAAACTCCAGCCTGTTCAGCAAGATGCTGATCTACGACGGCGAAAATCTGAAGGACACCGATCCGCGCGCCAAGAGCTATCAGGAGTACCGCGATTACGCCGGGGTCGACGAGGGCATGAGCGGTATTTCGACCCGATTTGCATTCAAGATCCTGTCGAAGGTCTTCAACTTTGACTCGACCGAAGTGGCAGCCAACCCAGTGCATTTGATGTATGTGCTGGAACAGCAGATCGAGCGTGAGCAGTTCCCTCAGGAGGTCGAGCAGAAGTACGTCGGCTACATCAAGGAGCTGC
>DALYHR010000177.1:0-5142 GCA_031970775.1 Burkholderiaceae bacterium
GCTCGCTGTTCCGGCCGAGCCCGCGCATCATCATCTGCGTGCCCTGCGGTTCGACCCAGGTGGAGCGCCGTGCCATTCGCGAATCGGCGCTTGGCGCCGGTGCTTCCGAGGTTTACCTGATCGAGGAGCCGATGGCCGCTGCGATCGGCGCCGGCCTGCCTGTGTCGGAAGCGTCCGGCTCGATGGTGGTCGACATCGGCGGCGGCACCACCGAAGTGGCGGTGATCTCGCTGGGTGGCATGGTCTACAAGGGCTCGGTGCGGGTCGGTGGCGACAAGTTCGATGACGCCATCGTCAACTACATCCGCCGCAACTACGGCATGCTGATCGGTGAGCCCACCGCTGAGGCGATCAAGAAGGAAATCGGCTCGGCCTTCCCCGGCTCCGAAGTCAAGGAGATGGAAGTCAAGGGCCGCAACCTCTCCGAAGGGGTGCCGCGCAGCTTCACCGTCAGCAGCAACGAAATCCTCGAAGCCCTGACCGAGCCGCTCAACCAGATCGTCTCCAGCGTCAAGCGTGCCCTTGAGCAGACCCCGCCGGAACTCGGCGCCGACATCGCCGATCGCGGCATGATGCTGACCGGCGGCGGTGCGTTGTTGCGCGACCTCGACCGTCTGCTCGCCGAGGAAACCGGCCTGCCGGTGCTGGTGGCCGAAGATCCGCTGACCTGCGTGGTGCGCGGTTGCGGCATGGCGCTGGAGCGCATGGAGCGCCTCGGCTCGATCTTTACCTCCGAGTGAGCCCCCGGTGTCGTCCCGGGGCCTGAACAGGCCTTGAGACGACCCGGATGCCGACATGCCGCACGGTACGTTCGACCGCTCACCGCCACCGTTCTTCCGTCAGGGCCCGTCGGCCTTCAGCCGGCTGCTGTTCTTCGCATCGCTATCGATCTTCCTGATGGCGGCCGACCGCCATATGGCCGTCATCCGCCCGCTGCGGGTGGCCTTGGCGACGGTGCTGTACCCGGTGCAGGAGGCCTTGCTCACGCCTTTGCAGGGTGCCGAGACTCTGGGCGCCTTTGTCGATGGCATCAACGATGCCCGCCGAGCCGAGCAGACCGCCCGGGCGGCGCTGGCCCGGCAGTCGCAAGTCGCCCTGCAGGTGCGCCCACTCGAAGAGGAAAACAACCGGCTGCGGGCCTTGCTGGAGTTGCGCGGTCGTCTGACCACTTCGGGGCATGCCGCCGAAGTGCTCTATGAAGCCGCCGACCCCTATACCCGCAAGATGGTGATCGACCGCGGCGGCGCCAAGGGCGTGGTGCTGGGCTCGCCGGTCATCAATGAAGCCGGGGTGATCGGGCAGGTCACGCGGGTCTATCCGGCCACCGCCGAGATCACCCTGCTGACCGATCGCAATGCCTCCATTCCCGTGCTGAATGTGCGTACCCAACAACGCAGCATCGCCGTCGGTGATCCGAGCACCGGGGGGATGGAGCTGCGTTTTCTGGCCGCCAACGCCGATGTGCAGCCCGGCGACATGCTCGAAACCTCCGGGGTGGACGGGGTCTATCCGGCCGGCTACCCGGTGGCCAAGGTGGCCAACGTCGACCGGCGCGCCGACAACACCACCTTTGCGCGCATCCGGCTGGAGCTGATGACCCGGCCGGACGGCGTGCGCCAGGTGCTGATCCTCGACCCGACGGCGCTGAAGCTGCCGCCGCGGCCGGTCGAGCCGGTGGCCAGCGCGCCCGCAGGCAAGCGCGCGCGCCACTGAAGGACTGGAACGAGGAGCGCCCATGGTGATGCACCGCCCGCACGATCAGCTGCTGCTGCCGGTCAACCCGCTGTTCATCTGGTTTTCGCTGTTTGTCTGTCTGTCGGTGAACCTGCTGCCGCTGGGCCGCCTGCCGGCACAGCCGGATCTTCTGGCGCTGGCCGTCGTGTTCTGGAACGTGCACCAACCGCGCCGTGTCGGGGTCGGGGTGGCCTTTCTGTTCGGGCTGTTCATGGACGTCAACCAGGGCGCGCTGCTTGGACAGCATGCGCTGGCTTACACGCTGCTGGCCTATGGGGCGATCACCGTTCACCGCCGTCTGCTGTGGTTTGGCGCGCTGGAGCAGGCGCTGCAGGTCACACCGCTGTTCGTGCTGGCTCATGCGGTCAGCCTGATCGTGCGACTGATGACCGGTGACCCCTTCCCTGGGTGGACGCTGATCCTGGCGCCGCTGTTCGAGGCCCTGCTCTGGCCGCTGGCCAGCGTGCTGCTGTTGGCGCCGCAGCGTCGGGCTCCGGACCCGGACGAGAACCGGCCGCTGTGACCGAACTTCGCAATCTCGAACTCGAACTCGGGCGCTTCCGCGAGCGGCTGCTGGCGGCGGCCGGTTTCGTGCTGTTCTGCTTTTCGCTGCTGATCGCCCGGCTGCTCTATCTGCAAGTCTGGGTGCATGACGATTTGGCCACGCAGGCCGAGAACAACCGCATTGCGGTGGTGCCGATCGTGCCCAACCGCGGGCTGATCGTCGACCGCAACGGCGTCGTGCTGGCCAACAACTACTCGGCCTACACGCTGGAAATCACCCGGGCGCAGCTCACCGACGATCTGGAGACGGTGATCGATCAGCTCGCCGAGGTCATCGCCATCGAACCGCGTGACCGCCGTCGCTACAAGCGTCTGCTTGCCGAAACCAAGAGCTTCGAGTCGGTGCCGATTCGCACCAAACTCACCGACGAGGAAGTCGCCCGCTTCACCGCGCAGCGCTTCCGCTTTCCGGGTGTCGAGATCAAGGCGCGGCTGTTCCGCAACTACCCCTACGGCGATCTGGCCAGCCATGTGATGGGCTACATCGGCCGTATCAATCCACGCGACAAGGACGCTATGGAGGACTGGCCCGAAGAGGATCTGGCCAACTACCGTGGCACCGAGTACATCGGCAAGCTCGGCATCGAGCAGAAGTACGAGCGCGAGCTGCACGGCATCACCGGGGTCGAGGAAGTCGAGACCAGCGCCGGTGGTCGGCCGGTGCGTCGGCTCAGCTCGGATGCGGCCACGCCGGGTAATACCGTGCGGCTGACCGTCGATATCAAGCTGCAGGCGCTGGTCGAGAAGATGTTCGGGGACCGGCGCGGTGCACTGGTGGCGATCGATCCGCGCAACGGTGAAGTGCTGGCCTTCGTCAGCAAGCCGACCTTCGACCCCAACCTGTTCGTCGACGGCATCGATCAGGAGAGCTGGAAGGAGCTCAACGAGTCGATGGACAAGCCGCTGCTGAACCGGGCGCTGCGCGGCACCTATCCGCCGGGATCGACCTACAAGCCCTTTATGGCAATGGCGGCACTGAGCACCGGCAAGCGCTCGGCCAGTCAGATCATTTACGACAACGGCGCCTTCATGTTCGGCAACCACCGCTTCCGCAGCCATGGCGACGAAGGGCTGGGCGCGGTCGACATGTACCGCTCGATCGTGCATTCGAGCAACGTCTACTACTACTCGCTGGCCAACGAGATGGGTGTAGATCTGATGCACGAGCAGATGGATCTGTTCGGTTTTGGCCGGCGCACCGGCATCGATCTCGAAGGCGAAGTCACCGGCGATCTGCCCTCGACCGAGTGGAAGCGCCGCAAGTACCGGCGTCCCGAACAGCAGCGCTGGTATGCCGGCGAGACCATTTCGCTGGGCATCGGCCAGGGCTACAACAACTTCACCATGCTGCAGCTGGCCAACGCGATGGCCACCCTGGTGTCGGGCGGCAAGCGCTTCCAGCCCCATCTGGTGCGCGAGATCGAGGACGTGATCACCCGCCAGACTCGCCCCGTCGAGCTGGCACTGCACGATCCGCTGCCGTTCAAGCCTGAAGATGTCGAGGTGATCCGCCGCTCACTGCATGGCGTGACGCAGGAAGGCACCTCGACCCGGGTCTTCGTCGGGGCGCCCTATCGCAGCGGAGGCAAGACCGGCACGGCGCAGGCGGTGACGATCCGGCAAAACGAGAAATACAACGCCTCGCGGCTGGCCGAATACCAGCGCGACCACTCGCTCTACACCGCCTTTGCGCCGCTGGAGAACCCGACCGTGGCGCTGGCGGTGATCGTCGAAAACGCCGGTTTCGGTGCCGAGGCGGCCGCCCCGATCGCGCGCCGGGTGCTGGACTACGTGCTGCTGGGGCGCTATCCCACAGACGAAGACATCGCCCTGGTGCAGCAGGGGCACGGTTCGGCTCCGAGCGGCCCGGGCCGGGCGGCGTCCGACGTGCCCTTGCCGATGCCGCATGGCGGCGGCTCGGCAGCGCCGCTGCCCCCCCCGCTGTCCAGCACCACAGCGTCAGCCCCCGCAGGAGGAACCTCGCCGTGATCGAGAACATCGACTGGAAGGGACTCAAGCCCCGCATCCTCAACGCCTTTGCCGGCTTTGACCGCGGCGTGCTGCTGGCGCTGGCGATGCTGTGCTCTGCCGGGCTGCTGATCATGTATTCGGCCGGCTACGACTTCGGCACCCGGTTTCTGGAGCACGCCCGCAACATGCTGATCGGCGGCACGATCATGTTTCTGGTCGCGCAGGTGCCGCCGCAGCGGCTGATGGCCTTTGCGGTGCCGCTGTACACGCTGGGGGTGATGCTGCTGGTGGCCACCGCGCTGTTCGGCATGACCAAAAAGGGTGCGACGCGCTGGCTCAATGTCGGCGTGGTGATTCAGCCCAGCGAGATCCTGAAGATCGCCGCCCCGCTGATGCTGGCCTGGTGGTTTCAGCGCCGCGAGGGGCAGCTGCAAAGAGGGGATTTCTGGATCGCTGGCCTGATGCTGCTGGTGCCGGCCGGTCTGATCGCCAAGCAACCCGATCTGGGCACGGCGATTCTGGTGTTCTCGGCCGGCTTCTATGTGATGTTCTTTGCCGGCTTTCCGTGGAAGCTGATCCTGCCGGTGATCGTGGCTGGTGCAGTCGGGGTGGTGGCGCTGGTGATCGCCGAGCCGACCATCTGTCAGCCCGAGGTGCACTGGCCGGGCCTGCGCGACTTCCAGAAGCACCGCATCTGCACCCTGCTCGACCCGACCAAGGACCCGCTGGGCAAGGGCTTTCACATCATCCAGGGCACGATCGCGATCGGCTCGGGCGGTATCACGGGCAAGGGCTTCATGCAGGGCACCCAGACGCACCTGGAGTTCATCCCCGAGCGCACCACCGACTTCATCTTCGCCGCCTACTCCGAGG
>DALYHR010000178.1:0-5137 GCA_031970775.1 Burkholderiaceae bacterium
CGCCACCCTGACGCAGCTGCGCCTGCTGGGCGACGAGCTGGTCGAAATCCACGGCCAGCACGCCTGGCAAAGCCTGACCCGTCCCGGCTCGGTGCGGGCGCTGCTCGATGCCTATGCCGGCATCGACACCACGCCGCTGGCGCGGCAGTGGATTTTCTGGCGGGAAGCCCGCCAACAGCTCGAATCGGCCCGCCACCGCAGCGCCGATCTGGAGCGTGAACGCGAGCGGCTGGCCTGGCAGATCAGCGAGCTGGAACGCCTCGATCCCGCCGAGAACGAATGGGCCGAGCTGCAGGCTGAGCATCAGCGTCTGGCCCACACCCAGTCGATTCTCGACAGCCTGCACGCTGCGCTTCAGGCGCTGACCGAGGCCGAACTCAACGCCAGCGGCCTGACCAGCCGAGCGCTGGATGCGCTGTCTGAAGCCGGCCGCTACGACCCCAGCCTCGACGGCACCGCTGGCGTGCTGCGTGACGCGCAGGCGCAGCTCGATGACGCGGCCCATACCCTGCACGCCACGCTGCGCCGCACCGAACTCGACCCCGATCGGCTGGCTGAACTCGACAGCCGCATGTCGGCCTGGATGGGACTGGCACGACGCTTCCGCCGGCCGCCCCAGGATCTCTACGCCACGCTGGCCGGCTGGCGCACCGAACTGGCCGCGCTCGACTCCGCCACCGATCTCGACACCCTGAGCGCCGCGGCCGAGCGGGCTCAAGCCGCCTTCATGGCCGAAGCGAATCGCGTTTCGGCGCAGCGAAAGCAGCATGCCCCGCAGCTCTCGGCGCAGATCACCGCAGCGATGCAGCAACTCGGCATGGCCGGCGGGCGCTTCGAAGTTGCCCTGGAGACCTTGCCCGAGCCCCAAAGCGGCGGGCTGGAATCGGTTGACTTTCTGGTCGCCGGTCACGCCGGCAGCACGCCCCGGCCGCTGGCCAAGGTGGCTTCGGGCGGTGAGCTGTCGCGCATCGCGCTGGCGATCGCCGTCACCACCAGCGAGCTCGGCGGTGCGGATACGCTGATCTTTGACGAGGTCGATGCCGGCGTCGGTGGCGCGATCGCCGAGACCGTCGGCAGGCTGATGTTTCAGCTCGGCCGCGACCCCGAGCGCCCCCGCCAGGTGCTGGCCGTGACCCATCTGGCGCAGGTCGCCGCCTGGGCCGATCACCACTGGGTGGTCAGCAAGGCCAGCGATTCAGCCGGCACGCGCAGCTCGGTGCGCGCGCTCAAGCCGGAGCAGCGGGTCGAGGAAGTCTCGCGCATGCTCGGCGGCAAGGCCGGCTCTGAGGTCAGTCTGGCCCACGCCCGGGCCCTGCTTGAGGGGATTGCATCCGAGCAGACTCCCCGGGAAAGGACCGAGCGATGACAATGCCGGTTCAAGAAAGCGCTGTATTGCCATGAACCCCGTCTCCGCCACCCATCCGCCCGTGGTCCTGATCGCCGGAATCTCCGGTTCGGGCAAGACCGTCGCGCTCAATGCCCTGGAGGATGCCGGCTATTTCTGTGTCGACAACCTGCCGCCCGAGCTGCTGCGCGATCTGCTTCGACTCGAACGCATCAAGGGCACACCCAACATCGCCGTCGCTTCGGATGTGCGCAGCGAGCTGTCGTTGCCGATCCTGCTGACGATGATCAGCGACCTGCGCGCCGAAGGCATCAACCTGCTGCCGCTGTTTCTCGACTCCGACACCGAAGCGCTGGTGCCGCGCTTTTCCGAAACGCGCCGTCGCCACCCGCTGTCGACCACGCCGGGCACCGACGACGCCTCGACACGCTCGCTGCTGATTGAGGCCATCACCCGCGAGCGCGAGATGCTCGCCAGCCTGCGCGAGATCTCCACCATCATCGACACCACCAAGCTGCGCCCGGCGCAGCTGCGTGCCTGGGTGCGGCAGCTGGCCGGTGCCTCGCAGTCAACGCTGACGCTGACCTTCGAGTCCTTCGCCTTCAAGCAGGGCGTGCCACGCGACGCCGACATGGTGTTCGATCTGCGCATGCTGCCCAACCCGCATTACGTGGCAGACCTGCGCGCGCTGACCGGCCGCGACGAAGGGGTAATCAACTTCCTGCAGGCCGAGCCGGAAGTGGCCGAGATGATTGAGCAGATCGATCGCTTCGTGACCCACTGGCTGCCGTCCTTTGTCCGCGATCAGCGCTGCTACCTGACCATCGCGGTCGGCTGTACCGGCGGTCAGCACCGTTCGGTCTACTGCGCCGAGCAACTGTGGCGCCGCTTCCGCGACCGCATCCCGACGCTGGTGCGCCACCGCGAACTCGAAGCCCGTGCTGCCCGCTGAGCCGAACGTACCGGCGCTGCTACTGCTGCCGCTGTCGGCCGTCCTGTTTCCGGGCGGAACCCTGAGCCTGCGGCTGACCGACCCGGCGCTGCGACAACGAATCGATCTGTGCCGCCGCGACGGATTGCAGCTCGGCATCGTCACCCACCGGGCCTCGGATGTCGCACCGCCCTTCGAGGGAGTCGGCTGCCTGGCCATCGTGCTCGATGCCGACCGCGATGCCGAGGTCGATCCGTCCTTGCCAGTTCGCTGTCGCGGCCTGCAGCGCTTCGAATGGCAGGGGGCCCGGCGCAATGAGCAGGGGCTGTGGCAGGCCGACGCCATCACCCTGATCGAGCCCGACCCGGTGCAGTCGCCGACCCCCGAGCAACGCGCCAGCGCCGAGGCCCTGGGACGGGCCCTGCATAACCTGCAGCAGCGCGGCGATGCGCCCCCGGTCGAAACGCCCTGGCCGCTCGACGATGCCGGCTGGGTGGCCAATCGGTGGTGTGAGCTGCTGCCGATTCCGATTCGGCTGCGCCACGAGCTGATGGCGCTGGGCGATCCGCGCATCCGCCTGCAACTGATCGACGGCTTTCTGCGCCGCCACCGCATCCTCGACTGAGTCAGCCCCTAGTCGACCGAGACGAACAGCAGCTTGCGCAGCGGCGCCGGCAGCGCCAGCTCCCAGGCTTCGGCCAGCGTAAACCAGCGCCCCGACTCCGCAGCACCCGATTCGGCAGCGATCAGCTCACCAGGACGCTGCGGGCGGCGCACCCGCACCGGGTGGAGCAGCCAATCGAAGTGGGTCAGCACATGGCGGATCGATGGCAGGGATTCGGCCTCATGCCCCCCGACGCGGTTGCGGCAGGCCGCCTCGCTGTCGAGCAACGGCAGGGTCCACAGCCCCGCCCAGACGCCCTGGGACGGACGCTGCTCCAGCCAGATCCGATCGCCCTGCTGCTGCCACAGCCACCAGTGCTCGCGTTGCGCTCGCGCCTTGGCCGGGCGAACGCGGCGCGGCGGAAAGCGGGTCGGCTCGCCACTCGCAAATCCGGCGCAGTCCCCGGCGACCGGACAGCGCTCGCACTGTGGCTGGCGCGGCGTACACAGCGTCGCGCCCAGATCCATGATGCCCTGGGTGTAGACCGCCATCGCCTGGCCGGCCGGCGGTAGCAGTGACTCGGCCAGCGCCTTGAGCTGCCGCAACGTGGCGGAGTTGGTCGGGTCGGCGTCGATCGCCCGGTGGCGCATCAGCACCCGCTTGACATTGCCATCGAGGATCGCGGCGCGCTGGCCAAAACAGATCGAGGCGATCGCCGCTGCGGTCGAGGCCCCGATGCCGGGCAGTTTCTCCAGGGCCGCGGCCTCGCGCGGGAACTGTCCGTCCAATTCGCTCGCCACCACAGCAGCACAGCGGTGCAGATTGCGCGCCCGGCTGTAATAGCCCAGGCCGCTCCAGGCGGCCAGCACGTCGTCGAGCTCAGCTGCCGCCAGCGCCTTGACATCGGGCCAGCGCTGCAGGAAGCGCTCGTAGTAACCCAGCACGGTGGCGACCTGCGTCTGCTGCAGCATCACTTCGGACAGCCAGACCCGGTAGGCATCGCTGCGATCGCGCTGCCAAGGCAGATCGTGGCGTCCGCAATGCTGCTGCCAGTTCAGCAGACGGTCGGCGAAGGATGCGGCAGTCCCGATCGACGCGATCATCGCTGCTCAGACTCAGCGAGCAGCGCGGCATCTACCGGCATCGCCGTGCGGGGCCCTTCAGGGTCCAGATGGGCCGGCGTCGAAGTGGGCAGTTCCAGATCGAGGGCGGCCCCGTGACCACTGGAGAGAAAGTCGCGCGACGTGGCAATGCGGCGTGCGTCCTCGAACAGTCCGGATAGCCGGTGCTCGACATCGCTGAGCCGCTGATCATTGGTCTCGAGTTCAGTCAGCCGCGACTCCAGCTCCTGCGAGGCCAGCGCGATGCGTTCCAGCGACTCGCGGCGGCGCTTGAAGGCGCGGCGGCGCTCACGCAGTTGCACATCGATCTGATCGGAGGCGCTGCGGTTCCAGACCTCGATCTCGTTGGCTGCGCCTTCGAAGACCACCCGCAGCCGAGACAGCAGCATGCGGCGGAACTGCTCCATGAAGCGCGCCTGCGACAGCCGCAGCCCCTGAGTGACGCCGAGGTACTGCGTGTAGTTGCGCTCGATCAGCGCCAGATCGTCGCGATGGCTGCTGAGATCCGGCGTGGTGGCAGGCACGAGGCTGAAACCGAACTCGGAATTCAGCCGGGTGAAGGAGGAGGCGATCAGATCGCGAATGTCCTGCGACCCGCGCTGAGCATCCTCCAGCAATATGCGCAACTCAAGGAACAGCTGAGCGAACTGCTTGCGGGCCCCGAGCTTGAGCAGCGAATCGCGGATCGTGCGGATCGTCGTGTCGACCTTGCGCCGCAATGCATCCCCGGCAATACCGCCCAGCACCCCCTTGAGCATGCGGGCGTGTACGCCACGCAATGCCTGCAGCTGACGAGTGCAGTTCTCGAATTCGGTGGCTTCCTGCTGCACCCGCTCCAGCATCACGGCCACCTTGTGGACGTTCTTGCCGCGCAAGCCCCGCAGCTCGACCAGCTGATCGGTGACCTGTCGGCGCAAATCGCTCAGATGGTGCGAGGTCTGACGCTCGATGCGTCCCAGCGCCTCCAGCGCCAGTTGCTCGTAGACCGCCCGGCGCTGCGGCAGGATCTGCTGGGCCAGCGCTTCCTCAAAATTGGGCAAACGGCTCTCGGCCAACAGCTTCGGATTGCCTTCGACCCGCGCTTCGAGCGCCTGTCGCGCCGAGACCGGATAGACCCGGGACGACGGCATCTCCAG
>DALYHR010000179.1:0-5100 GCA_031970775.1 Burkholderiaceae bacterium
GGCTCACCGGTGTTAAGCGGCGAGGGCGAAACGTTCGTCGTTCGCAGTTACTTTGATCCAGTGGATTTACGAGCGAACTGGTGCTCGGCATGCCCTGCTCCAATTCCGCACCCACGTCGAAACCAGGTCGGCCCCAGAGAAAGAGCGCGCATTCTAGGCCAGATCGAGCAGCGCCAGCAGATCGGGCGGCGAATGCAGCAGATGATCGGCCCCCCAGTGCTCCACCGGGTCGCCTTCGCCGAGGTAACCCCAGGTCGCTGCAGCAGTGGCCATACCGGCTGCCTTGCCGGCCTGAATGTCGCGTAGATCGTCGCCGACATAGAGCATGCGCTGCGGTGGCAGCCCCAGGCGTCGTGCCGCCTCCAGCAGCGGATCGGGGGCCGGTTTGGGGTGCGGCGTGGTGTCGCCGCCAATCACCACCGAGGCGCGATGCGACAGATCCAGCGCCTGTACCAGCGGCAGCGCAAAGCGCTCGGCCTTGTTGGTGACGATGCCCCAAGGGCGGCCGGAAGACTCGATGCGCACCAGCACCGCATCCATGCGGGCGAACAGCCGGGTATGAACCGCCAGTGCGCCGGCGTAGCTGTCCAGAAAGATTTGCTTGCAGGTCTCGAACTCGGCATCGCCCGGCGAGAGCCCCAGTGCAACGCCGATCAGACCGCGAGCGCCCGCGCCGGTCATGGCGCGGTAGCTCTCCAGCGGCAGGGCGGGCAGGTCGCGCAGGCGGCGCAGATGGTTGGCGGCCTCGGCCAGATCGGCCGCGCTGTCGACCAGCGTGCCGTCCAGATCGAACAGCACCGCATCGAATGAGCCGGAGGCGGGCATCAGGCCGGACGACGGGCGCACAGCAGGTAGTTGACGGCGGTGTCGCTGTCGAGGCGGTAACGACGGGTCAGCGGGTTGTAGCGAATGCCGGCGAGCCGTTCGACCACCAGCCCGGACTGCCGGCAGGCGGCGGCCAGCTCGCTCGGCCGTACGAAGCGGGCGTACTCGTGGGTGCCGCGCGGCAGCATCCCCAGCAGGTACTCGGCCCCCACGATCGCCTCGACAAAGGCGCGCGGATTGCGGTTGAGGGTCGAGAAGAACACCCAGCCACCTGGACGGGCCAGACGGGCGCAAGCCTCGATCACCGAGCCGGGGTCGGGGACGTGCTCCATCATCTCCATGCAGGTGACGACGTCGAAGCTGCCGGGTTGCTCGTCGGCCAGCGCCTCGACCGCGATCTCGCGGTAGCGGACGTTGCTCACGCCTTGTTCCAGGGCATGAAGCTGTGCGACCTTGAGCGACGCGGTGGCCAGATCCACCCCCAGAACCTCGGCGCCCTGGCGGGCCATCGCCTCGCTGAGGATGCCGCCGCCGCAGCCGACATCGACCACTCGCCGGCCCGCCAGGGCCCCGGAGAGCTGTTCGACCCAGCCCAGACGGATCGGGTTGAGTTCATGCAGCGGGCGGAATTCGCTGTCGCGATCCCACCACTTGTGGGCCAGCTCGCTGAACTTGGCCAGTTCGCGCGGATCGACGTTGGACGGCCCCGTTGTCGGGGCAGGCGTGAGACTCATGACCAGGGGCGTGGAGAGCGTGAGGAAGGGCAGGTCAATTGACCTTGGGACGGGCGGAAAAGTCGGTGCCGCCGATCTCGATCTCGACCCGGCGGTTCATGGCCCGGCCCTCGACCGTGGCGTTATCGGCCACCGGATAGGTCTTGCCGCGACCGATAGCTGTGATCAGCGTTTCCGGAATGCCGCGGGCGATCAGCTGCTGCTTGACCGTCTCGGCGCGGCGCTGCGAGAGCTTGACGTTGTAGTCGACCGAGCCGTCGGAATCGGTGTGACCGTAGACGCGTACCTCGGTGACATTGATCGAGAGCTTGCGCAGCTTGGAGGCGAGCCGATCGAGCTTGGCAACGCCTTCGGGACGCAGATCGTGCTTGTCCCAGTCGAAGAACGAGTCAGCTGCAAACACCACGCTGAGCTTGCCGCCCTGGCTTTCCGGGCGACTGAGCGAGGCGCTGCCGACCGGGATGCCCGGAATCGCCGGCATCGGGGCGGCGTTTGAGCCCCCGGAGGACGGTTGTGGCACCGGGTTGGTGTCGGCGTCATCGCCGACCGGACCGATGGCCGGAGGCAGCGTCAGGGCGGGAGGGTCTGCGGCGGGAGCCGGCGCCGGAGGTTGCTCACGGTTGCCAAGAACCGACGGACGATCCGGTTCGCCGGCAGGGGCAGGCTGACAGCTGGCCCAGGTTGACATCAGGGACAGGGCAGAACACAGGGCCAGCTGGCTGAGTTTTTTCATGTAGAGCTTCCCGGAATGGAGCGCGTGAGCCACATCTGAGCGGATCGATACGGGCGATTATTCATCGGCTGCGGGTGGATGCAACCGTCCGGGTCCCATTGCATCAAGAAAAACCCCACCTCCCCGGCCTGATTGGGGGCCGAGGAGGGGTGGCTTGCGCGGTTTGCTTACTTGCGCGTGCCGGCCACGTCGATTTCGACGCGACGGTTCTTGGCCTTGCCTTCGTTGGTGCTGTTGTCAGCGATCGGCTGCTTCGAGCCCTGGCCATCGGTGGCGATCAGCTTGGCATCGACACCCTTGGACGTCAGGTACTTCTTGACGGCTTCGGCACGGGCCTTGGACAGCTTGTCGTTCTGGGCGGCTGCGCCGGTGTTGTCGGTGTGGCCGACGGCGGTGATCTTGTCGACCTTCACGCCCTGGAGCTTGGCAACCAGGCTGTCGAGGTTCTTCTTGGCTTCCGGAGTCAGGGTGGCGCTGCCCTTGGCAAAGGAGCTGTCACCTTCGAGCGAGAAGGGTTGAACCGGCTTCGGCGCAGGGGCCGGAGCAGGGGCGGGCGCCGGAGCGGGCGCCGGGGCAGCCACCACCGGGGCAGGTACGACGACCGGGGCCGGAATCACCACGGGAGCAGGTGCCGGTGCCGGGGCCGCTACAGGGGCCGGTGCCGGGGCAGGAGCGGGCTTCGGCGCAGGGGCGGGAGCCGGTGCAGCCACAGGTGCCGGAGCGGGAGCCGGGGCCGGCTTGGCGGCGACGACAGCGCCGTCGCAGGTGGCGGCGGCCGTGGCAGCTGTCCAGTTGGCGTCGCGCCAGCACAGCTCGTTGCTGCCATTGCGCCAGACGGTACCGTCAGCAGAGCGCCAGTTGTCGATGCGGGCGGCCGACGTGTCTGCGCCGGTGGCGCAGGCGGTCAGGGCCAGGGCGCTGACGATGAGGAGAAGCGAGCTCTTGTGGTTCATGGTGACTCCGAAGAATGAGGAACGCCCTGCTCCGGTTGGAAGGGAACGCTGCCTGCAAGGAACCAGTGGCAAGGCTGAACGGAATGCAAAAAAGGCAATAAATCGTCAGCCTCGCACGGGCGTGGCGATTCTGCCACGCGCCTTTCCGCAGGGTCTGCTGACGGTGTGCCCGCAGACAGGGGGGCGCGACCCGTAGAATCCCGCCTTTGCGCAGTCCGGGCGTGTGCGCCTGTACGGCAGCCTTCGTGAACTCCGCAGACCCCAACGGCATGACTCCATTCGCCAAAGAAACCTTGCCCATCAGCCTCGAAGAGGAGATGCGGCGGTCCTATCTCGACTATGCGATTAGCGTGATCGTCGGGCGGGCCTTGCCGGATGCACGGGATGGCTTGAAGCCCGTGCATCGGCGCGTGCTCTTCGCGATGCACGAACTGGGCAACGACTGGAACCGCGCCTACAAGAAGTCGGCTCGTATCGTCGGTGACGTGATCGGTAAGTACCACCCGCACGGTGACACGGCGGTGTACGACACCATCGTGCGCATGGCGCAGGACTTCAGCCTGCGCCACATGCTGGTCGACGGCCAGGGCAATTTCGGCTCGGTCGACGGCGACAACGCGGCGGCGATGCGTTACACGGAAATCCGCCTCGCCAAGATCGCCCACGAGATGCTGGCCGATATCGACAAGGAAACCGTCGACTTCGGACCGAACTACGACGGCAGCGAGCGCGAACCGCTGGTGCTGCCGACCCGGCTGCCCAATTTGCTGGTCAATGGCTCGGCCGGTATCGCGGTGGGCATGGCGACCAATATTCCGCCGCACAACCTCAATGAGGTGGTCGATGCCTGTCTGCACCTGCTGCAGCAGCCCGAGGCCACGATTGAGGAGCTGATGGAGATCATCCCGGCGCCCGACTTTCCGACTGCCGGCATCATCTACGGCCTTGAAGGCGTGCGCGAGGGGTATCGCACCGGCCGCGGCCGCGTCGTGATGCGCGCCAAGGTGCATTTCGAGGACATCGACCGGGGCCAGCGTCAGGCGATCATCGTCGACGAGATTCCGTACCAGGTGAACAAGAAGACGCTGCTCGAGCGCATCGCCGAGCTGGTCCACGAAAAGAAGATCGAGGGCATCAGCCACATCCAGGACGAGTCAGACAAGTCCGGCATGCGGGTGGTGATCGAGTTGAAGCGCGGCGAAGTGCCGGAGGTGGTGCTCAACAACCTCTACAAGCAGACGCAGCTGCAGGATAGTTTCGGCATCAATATGGTCGCGCTGATCGATGGTCAGCCGCGTCTGTGCAACCTCAAGCAGCTGCTGGACATCTTCCTGGAGCATCGCCGCGAGGTGGTGACCCGTCGCACGGTGTTTGAGCTGCGCAAGGCGCGCGAGCGCGGCCATGTGCTTGAAGGTCTGGCGGTGGCACTGGCCAACATCGACGAGTTCATCCGCATCATCAAGGAGTCGCCGACACCGCCGGTGGCGCGTGCCGCGCTGATGGCGCGCAGCTGGGACTCGTCGCTGGTGCGCGAGATGCTTTCGCGCGCCCAGGGCCAGACCCCGGGCGGCCGCGAGGCGTTCCGTCCCGAGGGGCTGCCGGAGCATTACGGTCTGCAGGACGACGGGATGTACCGCCTGTCGGAAGATCAGGTCGGCGAAATTCTGCAGATGCGCCTGCAGCGACTGACCGGGCTGGAGCAGGACAAGATCATCGGCGAGTACCGCACCGTGATGGCGCAGATCGCCGATCTGCTCGACATCCTGGCGCGGCCCGAGCGGGTGACGGCGATCCTGGTCGGCGAGCTCACCTCGCTGCGCACCGAGTTTGGTCAGACCGGCATCGGCGCCCGCCG
>DALYHR010000180.1:0-5096 GCA_031970775.1 Burkholderiaceae bacterium
GGGGCGGTCAGCCATCTCGGGGCAAAGCAGCGACAATGCGGGCCGCAATTGTCGACCATGAACTACACCACCGAACCCACCCACCGCCATGGCACTCCGGTCCGGACCGGCGTGCTGCTTGTCAACCTGGGCACCCCCGAGGCACCGACCCCGGCGGCGCTGCGGCGCTACCTGGCCGAGTTTCTGTCCGACCCGCGCGTGGTCGAGATCCCGAAGCTGCTGTGGTGGCCAATTCTGCACGGCATCATCCTGCGCCTGCGGCCGGCCAAGTCAGCGGCCAAATACGCCAGCGTCTGGACGCCGCAGGGCTCGCCGCTGGCGCACTGGAGCGCCCGGCAGGCCGAGGCGTTGCGCAACCGGCTGGGGCCTACCGATCTGATCCGGGTGCGTCATGCCATGCGCTATGGCCAGCCTGGGGTCGCGAGCGAGCTTGATGCGCTCAAGGCCGAGGGCTGCGACCGCATCCTGATTCTGCCGATGTATCCGCAGTATTCCGGCACCACCACAGGCAGCGTGATCGATGCCGTAGCGGCCTGGAGCACTCGGACGAGGCGCGTGCCCGAGCTGCGCTGGGTCAACCGCTACGCCGATCACCCCGCCTATATCGACGCGCTGGCCCGGCGCATCGAGGCGCATTGGCAGCAGCAAGGTCCGGCCGAGCGGCTGGTGATGAGTTTCCACGGCGTGCCTGAGCGCACTCTGCACCTCGGTGACCCCTATCACTGCGAGTGCCACAAGACCGCGCGCCTGCTGGCCGAGCGGCTGCGGTTGGCGCCGGGCAGCTGGCAGCTGACCTTCCAGAGCCGCTTCGGCAAGGCCAAGTGGCTGGAGCCCTATACCGAGCCGACCCTGCAAGCGTTGGCGCGCGAGGGCGTGCGATCGGTGCAGGTGGTCTGCCCGGGCTTCGTCTCCGACTGCCTGGAAACCCTGGAGGAGGTGGCGATGGAATGCAAGGCTGCTTTCCTGACTGCCGGTGGGGAGCGCTACGAATACATCCCCTGCCTTAACGACGAGCCGCGCTGGATCGAGGCGCTGGCCGATCTGGTGGCCCAGCACACCCAGGGCTGGCCGCAACTGCCCCAGGACGATGCCGAGCGGGCCGCATCGCGGCAGCGCGCGCTGAGTCTTGGCGCCGACGACTGAGGCACAGGGTCGTGGCTCAACGCGATTCCACAGCAGCCGGCGTGCGTCTCGACAAATGGCTCTGGGCGGCCCGATTCTTCAAGACGCGCAGTCTGGCCGCCGAGGAAATCGGCCGCAACCGTGTCGAGGTCAACGGGCAGTTTGCCAAGGCCTCGCGCGAGGTGCGGGTCGGCGACCGGATCCGCCTTCGTCAGGGCGATTGCCCGACGCCGCGTGAGGTGGTGGTGCAGGGTTTGTCCTCGGTACGCGGCCCGGCTCCGGTTGCGCGGCTGCTCTACGAGGAAACCGCCGACAGCCTGAAAGCGCAGGTCGAGTGGGCCGCCAATCGTCGCTTTCAACTGGACCCGGCCCAATCGATCGAGCAGGGCCGTCCGACCAAGCAGGACCGCCGGCGCCTGAGCGACTGGCAGCGCTGGTCGGCATCAGTGGACGAGTGAGTCCCGAACGATTCAGTTCGCCAGCTTGATCTTGGTGGCCACGAGCACTGGGGTGCCTGAGCTCAGATCCACCACGCCCTCGACCTTTACAGGAGTCAGAGGCGGATCCGAGATGCTGACATCCCGGAAGTAGGTGGTGTCTGTCCAGCGCACGCGCAAGGTGGTGCCATCGGCGCGCTGAATCTCCAGGGCGCTTTGCGTGGCGTTCATCGCCGCGATGGTGCCAATAACCTCGATTACGGCACCGCTGATCATGGAAGCGTCCTTGCAGGTGACCGTGTTGGCGCGAACACCACCATCTGGAGTCGGTCGACCATGCACCTCGACATACAGCCCTTCCGTCAGGCTGGCGAGTTGTGGGTTGAGCGTTGCGCAGTCCCCAAGATTGATGGTGGCGGTCGAAGCATCGACCGGTACATCGCGCACCAGGAAACTCGTGCCGACAGGGATGCCCGTACGCGCCAGCAACGTGCCATACAGCTCGATCTGATTGTCCGGGATTGCGCCGCGTTGCTGAATCACGGTGGACAGAAGCTCACCCGTAGCCGAGAAGCGGCCCTGCACGCGCACGTACAGCCCGTCGACCAAGGCCGCGGCCGGTGGGATGAGCGCAGTGGTCGGGTCGACCACGACAGGAACGCCGTCGATCTCGAAGCGCCAGCCTGGAATCGAGGCATCGGCGCGCAGGGATTCGATCACGCCGCTGCGAAACTCTTCCGGAGTGGCCGTGAGGCTGACGCGGGCCGAGAGACGATCGCGAATGCGAATCGAGTGCGCGACGACGCTCGGCAGGACGGATGCGGTGGCTGGCTGCCACGAGGCTTCCGGGGCAAACACCGTCACGATTTGCCCGTTAGCCAGCTGATCGTTGCCGGAGAGAAATTGGGTCGCTCCACCGAGCCGGACGCTCAAGGCCCCGAGTTCGAAGCCCTGTCCGGCCACCAGCTGACTGACCCGGGCGCGGATGCGCATCATCCCGGTGGAGACATGCTTTTCGATGCGAGTCGCCAGCCAGCCGGGCAGGCCATTCGGTGTGCGAGTGGCGGGCAAAGGCACACCATGCATTTCGACCCAGTCCCCGGCTCGTACGTCAGCCAGTGCTGTGTAGGGGGGTTCAAAGACCGTGACAGGTCCGATGGTGGGGTCGGCATTGATCATCACGGTCTGACCAATCAGGGTCAGACCGCTGGTGCCGATGCTGCCGACCGGGCCGGCCAGCGCAGGATCGATGTGAATTTCACGGGCGACCCCGGACAACGTGCCAGTTTGATCCGGGTCGAAATTGATCTCGACCGCCTGACCGAGACGGGTTTCGGTCGCGGAAAACAGAGAGGGCTCTCGCTCGATACTGATCCGCGCGGTGAGGTCGTCAAATCGGGCACCATCGACGATGACACTGCCAAAACCCGTCACGGTACCGGAGCTCAGACCCTGCGCGGGGGCCAATCCGGTTCCGTTGGAGCCAACCCCGCCGCCACCACAGGCGATCAAAACGGCAGTGACCAGCGCCGACAGGCTCAGGCCAACAGCTGCACGCAACCCGATCGGGGTACGGCTGAAGAGGCGGTTCATGACGAGGCCTCCTCCTGCGCACCGTCCTGAGCCGGGCTTACGGGTTCATGGTAGTAGTAGACGCCAAAGCGCACGCGCATCGGTGTGTCGGCGCGGGCTTGGTCGAGATTCACCCGGGCCGTGGCAGCACCGACCATGGCATCAAAGGCGTTGGCCCAGAGCTCGCGAGCACGAACTGAGAGGAAAGCGGCCGACTCGGCGCTGAGTCCGTCGGCGAAAACGCTCTGCTCCAGCAGCCGTTGATCGGAGGGCGCGGACAGGTTGTGGACGGCTGCAGCCAGGTGATCGGCCGCATTGACGGCCAGGGTCCGCACGGCATCCGCATCGCCCGGCGGGCTGATGAAGCGGTCGGCATCCAGCAGGATCTCCTCACCTTCGAGCCGTGCAAAGCCGAGTCGTTGCAGTTCATCCAGCAAGGTGCGGGGATGGACGTCGCTGGATACGGAGCGCGCCAGCGCCTCAAAACTTGGCGCCGGGCCGAGCCGCGGAATGCGGCGCAGCGGGCAGGTTCGAGTGGGCTCGTCCGGATCGACGCCCCGATAGGCCGGGTCGGTGATCCAGCGTGTGAAGACCATGGAGGCCGGTGTTGGCGCGTGGGTCGGGCGGGCGGCGCCGGATTGTCCGGACAGGGCGCGCACATCCTTGCGATGAACGCCGGACAGCACGCTCAGCGCCGAATCGGTAGGGCGGGTTCCGGTGCGTTCCAGTTCAGCACGGGCTTCTTCGAGGAATACGGTCTTGAGCGACTGCGCCAGCGAGCCGTACTGCACGCCGCTGCGCAGCAGCCACCGCACCAGAGGCGCCAGCACCACCAGCGACTGCTCCAGGGCACGCTGCGCACGCGGATCTCCCTCTGGCAGGGATGAATGAACGGGGCCGGACTGCGAAGATTCCATCAGGGCCGAAGCGAGGGGAGACGATCAGACATTTCTGGGATTATTTCCCATCGAATCGGTGCCGGGCGTGTCTTTACCCCCCTGAAACGAGGGTCGCTGCCTTGAGCGTGCGGAAGTCACGGCGACAGCGGGGCTCGATAAATATTTGTCTGAACCCCCTTGAAGACCGCAAAACCATCCCAAGATCCCGGCCATTCAAGATCATCCCTTCACCCTTTCAGGATCAAACGTGAGCGATACGACGCCTGTTGAGACCGCCGAGACGGCCACCGAAATCGTCGACGACACCGCCGCCCGGCTCGCCGACCTCGAAGTCAAGAATGCCGAACTGGCCGAAGCCTATCTGCGCGCCAAGGCTGAAGCCGAGAACACGCGCCGCCGTGCCGAGGAAGAAATGAGCAAGGCCCGCAAGTTTGCGGTCGAGTCCTTTGCTGAGAGCCTCCTGCCGGTTCGCGACAGCCTGGAGGCGGCGCTGTCCGCAGCCTCCGGCCAGACTGGCCCGCTGATCGACGGCGTCCAGGCCACGCTGCGTCAGTTGGCCGCGGCGCTTGAGCGCAACAAGGTGCTTGAGATCAACCCGCCCGCCGGCACCAAGTTCGACCCTCATCAGCATCAGGCCATCAGCATGATTCCGGCTGATCAGGACCCCAACACCGTGGTGACGGTGCTGCAAAAGGGTTACCTGATCGCTGAGCGCGTGCTGCGCCCGGCCCTGGTCACTGTGTCGGCACCGCGCTGACCTGCCAGATCGCCTCCTGGTCGCCCCGAAGCCCTTGAAAGCCGGGCGATCAGCCGCAGATTCCCACCAGTTCCTCTCGAATCCAGTCCGAATTCATCCAGTTAGCGGAGAAAAAATCATGGGCAAGATCATCGGTATCGACCTCGGCACCACCAACAGCTGTGTGGCCATCATGGAAGGCAACACCACCAAGGTGATCGAGAACAGCGAAGGTGCACGCACCACGCCGTCGATCATCGCCTACCAGGAAGACGGCGAGATCCTCGTCGGTGCTTCGGCCAAGCGTCAGGCCGTCACCAACCCGCGCAA
>DALYHR010000181.1:0-5069 GCA_031970775.1 Burkholderiaceae bacterium
TGCGGATCTCGGCCGTACCCAGCGCTTCTTCGCGCTGTTCGGGGGCGAGCATGCCGGACATGGCGGCCTTGATCTCGTCGACCGCGTCGTAAATGACGTTGTAGTAACGCAGATCCACGCCGTTGCCTTCGGCCAGCTTGCGCGCACCGGCATCGGCCCGCACGTTGAAGCCGATGATGACGGCCTTGGAGGCCAGCGCCAGATTGACGTCGTTTTCGCTGATGCCGCCGACCGCCGCGTGGACGATCTGCACCCGCACTTCGGAGGTCGAGAGCTTGAGCAGCGAAGTTGCCAGCGCTTCCTGCGAGCCCTGAACGTCGGTCTTGATGATCAGCGGCAGGGTCTGTGCTTCGCCTTGGCCCATGTTCTCGAACATGTTTTCCAGCTTGGCGGCCTGACGCTTGTTCAGCGTGACTTCGCGGTACTTGCCCTGACGGAAAGTGGCGATTTCACGGGCACGGCGTTCGTCAGCCAGCACCATGAATT
The DNA here is from genome assembly GCA_031970775.1 of Burkholderiaceae bacterium. GTDB lineage: Bacteria > Pseudomonadota > Gammaproteobacteria > Burkholderiales > Burkholderiaceae_C > Sphaerotilus. Next base: position 487 of record DALYHR010000181.1, read on the forward strand.
CGTCACCCGCGGCCGGCACTTCGGTGAGGCCCTGAATTTCGACCGGAATCGACGGGCCTGCCTCGGTGGCGGGCTTGCCATCCTCGTCGAGCATGGCGCGAACACGGCCGAAGCTCTGACCGGCCAGCACCACATCGCCGCGCTTCAAGGTACCGGACTGCACCAGCACGGTGGCCACCGGACCACGACCCTTGTCGAGCTTGGCTTCGATCACCAGGCCCTTGGCCGGGGCGTTCTTGGCGGCGGTCAGTTCCAGCACTTCGGCCTGCAACAGCACTTGTTCGAGCAGGTCGTCGATGCCGACGCCGGTCTTGGCCGACACCGGGCAGAACGGCGAATCACCGCCGAAGTCTTCCGGCACCACCTGTTCGGCGATCAGCTCGGAGCGCACGCGATCCAGATTGCCACCCGGCTTGTCGATCTTGTTGATCGCCACGACGATCGGCACACCCGCGGCCTTGGCGTGGTGAATCGCTTCGCGGGTCTGCGGCATCACGCCGTCGTCCGCCGCCACCACCAGGATGACGATGTCGGTGGCCTTGGCACCGCGAGCCCGCATCGCCGTGAAGGCTTCGTGACCCGGGGTATCGAGGAAGGTGATCATGCCGCGCGGCGTCTCGACGTGATAGGCGCCGATGTGCTGCGTAATGCCACCGGCTTCGCCAGCAGCCACGCGGGTGCGGCGGATGTAGTCCAGCAGCGAGGTCTTGCCGTGGTCGACGTGACCCATCACCGTCACCACCGGGGCGCGGGAGGTCATCTCCAGCGCCACGCTGCTGTCGTCTTCTTCGGCCAGGAAGGCTTCCGGATCGTCGAGCTTGGCCGCGAAGGCCTTGTGACCCATTTCCTCGACGACGATCATCGCCGTCTCCTGGTCGAGCTGCTGATTGATGGTGACCATCTGGCCCAGCAGCATCAGCTTCTTGATGACTTCGGAAGCCTTGACCGACATCTTGTGGGCCAGATCGGCCACCGAGATGGTTTCGGGGATGTGGACTTCCTGCACCACCGGCTCGGTCGGTGCCGAGAACGAGCTCTGACGATCGTTGTCACGGCTGTCACCACGACGGCCGCCACGGCCACCGGCCGGAGCCTTCCAGCCACCGCTGCGACCGGCATCCGGACGACCCTTGCCAGCACCAGCCGGAGCACCGGCGCGCTTCTTGGCGTCATCCGACCAGGTCGACGAGAGCTTCTCGGACTTGACCGACTTCTTGTCGCCCGGCTTGGCTGCGCCCGGAGCCGGCGCTGCCGCTCCCGGAGCCGTCTTGGGCTTGTGAATCGTGCCGGTGATCGAACCGGGCTGCGCGGGGGCAGCGGCCGGCTTGACTTCCTCGGGCTTCTTGGCCGTCAGCACCTTCTTGGGCTGCGACATCATGGCGCGGATGGCGGCGGCTTCGGCCTCGGCCTTCTTGCGACGGGCATCGAGGTCTGAAGCACCGGCTTGCGGGGCCGGGGCGGCCTTGACCACGCGCATGCCTCCGGTCGGAGTCGGCACGGCCGGGCGCTGAACCGGCTGCACAGCCGTAGGCGTCACGACAGCCGGAGCCGGAGCGGGCACAGGAGCGGGTGCGGGAGTCGGGGCGGGAGCCGGCGCAGCCACCGGAGCGGCCACCGGTGCAACAACCGCGGGGGCTGCGGCCGCAGCCGGAGCGGGTGCCGGGGCAGCAGCAGCGACCGAAGAGCCGCCGTTGCGGCCGCGACGAGCGGCTTCACGCAGACGGGCAGCTTCCGCTTCGGCGATGCTGCGACGACGCGCCTGCTCGGCAGCAGCGGCCTGGCGGGCAGCGGCTTCGTCGCTCACGGCCGGCGCTGGCGCGGCAGGCGCCTGCTGCTGGGCGGCAGCGGCAGCGGCCTCGCGCTGACGACGCTCTTCAGCCTCGGCCTGCTCACGACGGGCAGTCGCTTCGGCTTCGAGACGGCGTTGCTCTTCGAGGCGCTGTTGTTCTTCCAGACGGCGCTGCTCTTCGAGGCGGCGCTGCTGTTCGGCTTCCTGCTCGAGGCGTTGGGCTTCGCGCTCCTCGGCCAGACGCTGCTCTTCAGCCGCGGCCAGCGCTTCAGCCTGGTCGGCCGACGCGGTGCTGCCATCCGGAGCACGCTGGACGAACACGCGGGTCTTGCGCACCTCGACCTTGATGGTCCGTGCCTTGCCGCTGGCGTCCGCCTGCTTGATCTCGCTGGTCGACTTGCGCTGCAGCGTGATCTTCTTGCGATCGCCCCCAGTGCCGTGCGACTGACGCAGGAAGTTAAGCAACTGCTGCTTGTCGGACTCGGTGAGCATGTCGGACGCCGAGGCCTTGGGGACCCCGGCGGACTGAAGCTGCTCCAGCAGAGTCGATGCCGGGCGGTTCAGCTCGGCGGCGAACTGGGCAACGGAAATCACGGCCATATCGAACTTTCTAAGGATTTGCTTGTGCGGCGGCAGGCGTTGACAACGGCGATGAGGCTCAGGCGAACCAGTGTTCGCGCGCCTTCATGATCAGCGCCTTGGCCTGTGCCTCGTCGAGGCCGACCATCTCGGTCAGCTCATCGACGGCCAGGTCGGCCAAGTCGTCGCGGGTGTGGACGCCGCCATCGGCCAGACGAGCGATCAGCTCCGGCGTCAGCCCTTCCAGATCACGCAGGTCCAGGGAGGCTTCTTCAACCTTCTCCTCCTTGGCGATCTCCAGCGTCAGAAGGGCATCCTTGGCGCGATTGCGAAGTTCCTGGACCGTCTCCTCGTCGAACGATTCGATCTCCAGCATCTCCTGCAGCGGCACGTAGGCAATCTCCTCGAGGCTGGTAAAGCCCTCGGCGATCAGGATGTCGGCCACTTCTTCATCAACATCGAGCTTGTCGACAAACAACTGTCGAATGCCGCTCGACTCTTCGGCCTGCTTGGCGGCCGATTCCTCGGCCGTCATGATGTTGATCTTCCAGCCGGTCAGGTCGGAAGCCAAACGGACGTTCTGGCCGCCACGGCCGATGGCGATGGCGAGGTTTTCCTCGTCGACCACCACGTCCATGGCGTGCTTTTCTTCGTCGACCACGATCGACTGCACATTGGCCGGAGCCAGGGCGCCGATGACGAACTGCGCCGGGTCATGCGACCACAGCACGATGTCGACCCGCTCGCCGGCGAGTTCGGTAGTGACTGCATTGACGCGCGAGCCCCGCACACCAACACAGGTGCCGATCGGATCAACCCGCTTGTCATGCGACAGCACGGCGATCTTGGCGCGCGAACCGAGGTCACGGGCGCAGCTCTTGATCTCCAGCAGGCCCTGCTCGATCTCGGGCACTTCCTGGCGGAACAGCTCGATCATGAATTCAGGGGCTGCCCGCGACAACAGGATCTGCGGCCCGCGCAGGGTCGAGTCGACCTCCATGATCATGGCGCGTACGCGGTCGCCGATCCGCAGGTTTTCCTTCGGGATCAGATCGCCACGCTTCAGGCGGCCTTCGACGCGACCAGCCTCGATGATCAGATCACCCTTGTCCAGACGCTTGACGGTGCCGGCAAAGATCTTGTCGCCGCGCGACAGGAAGTCGTTGAGCAGCTGTTCGCGCTCGGCATCCCGGATCTTTTGCAGGATCACCTGCTTGGCCGCCTGGGCGCCGATCCGGCCGATCGGCACCGATTCAACCGGCTCTTCGATGTAGTCGCCGACTTCGACGTCGCCGATCTGTTCGACCGCTTCGAAGTGAAGGATTTCGGCATCCGGCAGCTGCAGGCCGGCTTCATCCGGCACGACCTTCCAGCGACGGAAGGTCTCGTAGCCGCCGTGATCGCGATCGATGGCGACGCGGATATCCACTTCACCCTCGTAGAGCTTCTTCGTGGCCGAAGCCAGGGCAGCCTCAACGGCGCCGAATACAGTTTCCCGATCCACGCTCTTTTCGCGCGAGATCGCATCGACCAGCATCAACAGTTCGCGATTCATTCTTCGTGATCTCCGGCATGGGCAGTGCCCGTTTCGCCAGCGGATGGCTCCGCTGAACGCTTGCGTCCCTTCCTGAAGTCGATCACCGGCACCAGCCGGGCCTCACGAACTTCGGAGAGATCAAAACCCAGAACCTTCTCTTCCTTGCCGTCCTTGAACAGCAACTCGTAGCCGGATTCGGCGCGTGCCAGCAGGCCGCGATACTTCTTGCGGCCCTGAAACACGACCTTGAGGGTCAGATCGATCTCGGCACCCATGAAGCGCTCGTAGTGCTCGGCGGTCCGCAGCGGCCGGTCAAGACCAGGCGAGGACACTTCGAGCCGGGCGTAGTCGACGTTCTCGACTTCGAGCAGGTACTGCAACTGACGCGTCACAAGTTCGCAGTCATCGACCGTCACCGACACGCCAGGACCCGACGGATAGACGTGATCCGGCAGCCGGTCGACCGTCACGACCAGCAATCCGCGTGTCCCAAAGACACAATCCACCAGCTCGTACCCGAGCCCCGTCACGGTTTTCTCGACAGCTTGCTGCCAGTTCATCAGGTTCCTTCGCCAGCAACTCCAGCGACCTGACACCGGAAGCACATGACGACAAAAAAGGAATGAGCAAAAAAAATGGGCCGGATTTCCCCCGCCCATTCAGCGACTTAGCGAAAAG
>DALYHR010000182.1:0-5067 GCA_031970775.1 Burkholderiaceae bacterium
CCGACACTGGGTCTGGGGCAGCAGGGCATCGATCTGTTCGGCAGAGACGGCGGGGTGTTTTTCGATCGGTTCAGGCACGGTGAATCGGCAGGCTTCAGGACGAAGCTGCGGATTTTCGCTTGCGAGCCGGGGCAGCAGCCTCGGCCACGGCTTCAGTGGCGGCCGGTGCGGTGGTCGCAGCAACAACGTTGTCCTGATGCGTGGCGATGAAGCGGCGAATCTGCGGATACGCCATCTCGCGCCAGCGACGGCCCGAGAAGATGCCGTAGTGACCGGCACCGACCACGTCGTAGTGTTCGCGACGGTCAGCCGGAATGCCGGTGCACAGATCGTGCGCTGCGCGGGTCTGGCCCGCGCCGGAGATGTCGTCGAGTTCGCCTTCCACCGTCAGCAGTGCGGTGCGAGAGATGTCCTGCGGACGCACCGGTTGACCCTTGACCACCCAGGTGCCGTTGACCAGCGAGAAGTCCTGGAAGACGGTGCGGATGGTGTCGAGGTAGTACTCGGCCGGCATGTCCAGCACGGCGTTGTACTCGTCATAGAACTGGCGATGGGCTTCGGCGTTCTCGTCATCGCCGCGCACCAGGTCGAGGAAGTAGTCCCAGTGCGAGTTCATGTGGCGGTCCGGGTTCATCGCGACGAAGCCGGTGTGCTGCATGAAGCCGGGGTAGACGCGGCGGCCGGCGCCGGGGAAATTCATCGGCACGCGGTAGATCACGTTGTGCTCGAACCAGTCGATGGTGCGGTTCATCGCCAGGTTGTTGACCGCGGTCGGGCTCTTGCGGGCGTCGATCGGGCCACCCATCATCGTCATGGTGCGCGGCGTGATGTCGCCGGCCGAGGACAGCAGCGAAATCGCAGCCAGTACCGGCACGGTCGGCTGGCACACCGAGATCACGTTGACTTCCGGGCCGATCAGGCGGATGAAGTCCTGCACGTAGCCGATGTAGTCATCCAGATGGAAGGCTCCGGCCTCCATCGACACCATGCGGGCGTCAACCCAGTCGGTGATGTAGACCTTGTGGTCGTGCAGCAGGGTGCGCACCGTGTCGCGCAGCAGCGTCGAGTGGTGACCCGACAGCGGGGCGACGATCAGCACCACCGGTTGTTGGCGCATCGACTCCAGCACCTGAGCGTTGTCGGTGTAGCGCTTGAAGCGCAGCAGACGGCAAAAAGGACGCTCCTGGATCAGCTGCTCCTGGACGGCGACATCAATGCCACCGACCTGAACGCTGGTGATCTCGAAGGACGGCTTTTCGTACTCCTTGGTCAGCCGGTGCAGCAGATCCAGACCGGCCGACACGCGCTGCGAGCCGGGTGCGTGGGTGAAGGGCGACAGCGGATGGCTGTAGAGCTTCGAGGCGGCACTGGCGAATTCAGCAAAGGGGCTGAGCAGAGCACGCTGGGTTTCGTAGAGCTGGTAGAGCATCGGAAGTCCTCTGTCAGATGAAGGGGCGATGGTGAGTCGACGGGCCGGATTTGGAACGGGTATGTTGCACTGCAGCATTCTAGGGCATCGCGACCTGAGACGGAAGAGTCCGCAACAACACCCGAGCAAGGTGAACGCAAGGGCGGCCCGTAGAATGTCGCCACCCTGAGTTCCCCTCCTTTCACAGTCCTTTCAACGGACGCTTTCAGACAGACAGAAGGTTAGATCCATGAGCCTGCAGAACGTGACCCCGGGCAGCAAGGCGCCCGAACAGTTCAACGTGATCATCGAGATCCCGATGAATGCCGACCCGATCAAGTACGAGGTGGACAAGGAAACCGGCGCGCTGTTCGTCGACCGTTTCATGAGCACTGCGATGCACTATCCGTGCAACTACGGCTACATCCCGCAAACCCTGTCGGACGATGGCGATCCGGTCGACGTGCTGGTGATCACCCCGTACCCGCTGGTGGCTGGCGTGGTGGTGCCGTGCCGCCCGATCGGCGTGCTGAAGATGGACGACGAAGCCGGTGGAGACGCCAAGCTGTTGGCCGTGCCGACCGACAAGATCCTGCCGATCTACAAGGACTGGCAAAAGCCCGAAGACCTGCATGAGCTGCACCTGAACCGCATCCAGCACTTCTTCGAGCACTACAAGGATCTCGAAAAGGGCAAGTGGGTCAAGGTGCAAGGCTGGGAGGGCCCGGACGCTGCCCGCAAGGAAATCCTCGACGGCATCGCCAACTACGCCAAGGCTCAACAAGCCTGATCGAAGTTCGCCGCGAAGCCTGCGTTTGCGCGATAAAAAAGGCCCGCTGATGCGGGCCTTTTTTCTTAGTCCTTGCCGTACAGCGGCGAGCGCGGCCCGTAGAGCAGGCCCTGACTGGTCCCAGGGGTGAGCAGGCGCTGCGCAGCGATGCCGGCGACCGGGTGGCTGGTATTCAGTGCCTGATTGAGGGCCTGTTTGAGGATGGCCGACACCACCAGGGCGCCCAGGCTGTTTTGTTGCTGGTTGTTCTGCTGATTGGTGGCCGTAGCGCTGCCGCGCCAGAGTTCCTGGCGGCTGCGCAGGTCGATCAGCCGGCCCTCGATCGTCACGACTGCCGCGCTGTCAAACAGGGCGAACTGACTGCCGTAGCGCTGAACGGTGAGATACAGCCCGGCATCGGCGCCGAAGATTTCGCGCAGACGCTCCGGGGCGACGGCATGAATGTCTTCCGGTACGGTCAGGCCGTTGTGTTTGAAGGTCTCGGCCATCAGCGTGACCGGCACGACGTAGTAGCCGGCTTCGGCCAGCGGACGCACCGTCTGGGCCAGCACGCTGGGGCCGGCGCCGATGTCGGGCGAGCGGTTCAGCGGCGGCAGCACCAGGATCGATGCCGGTCGGCTGGCGCGAAAGGCGGTGGTGTCGGGCGGTGGGGGCGGCGTGACGCAGCCCCCGAGGAGCAGACCCAGACCGATTAGCGCTGTCGCACCGATAGCAGAGCGGATGCGGGTATCGATCAGCTTCATCGCGTCCCCTTGGCGCTGGACTGTTTCATCAGGAAATCGATGAAGGCGGCCGATTCCGGGAACAGGGTTTTTTCGGCCTGCCACTGGGTAGCAGCCTCGTCGCCGCGGCCAAGCTGGGTGTAGAGCAGGCCGAGGTGGGCGTGAAAGCCCGGGGGCACGTGCTCGCCCCGTGCCCGGAAACGTTCCTGATCCGCCTGCAGCGCAGCCAGTCGGCCCTGAGGGTCGTCCTCGGCGTTTTTCAGGTAGCCCCAGAGTTGATCGGGGTAACTGCCCCAGCCGTACAGAGGCGGGGTGCGTGTCGCACAACCGCCCAGCAGGGCCAGCCCGATCAGCAACACTGCACCCCGCTGACGCGGTGTCATCGCGTCACCTTCCAGGCTCCGCTGTCGATGCCACCGCTCAGCCGATTGACCGCGTCGCGGATGGCCAGATCAAGCACCTTGCCGTTGAGCGTGGAGTCGTAGCTGGCGGTGCCGCCAAAGCCGAGCACTTCGCGGTTGGACAGGGCGTACTCGCCCGCTCCTTGAGCGGAATAGACCACTTCGGAGGTGACGATGTTGACCACGTTGAGGCTGACCTTGGCGTAGGCGATCTGCTCCTTGCCGCGGCCGAGGATGCCGAACAGCTGCATGTCGCCGACTTCCTTGCGGCCGAACTCGGTCACGTCGCCGGTGATGACGAAATCCGCACCGCGGATCGTCTGGGCCGCACCCTTGTAGCCGGCCTCCTGCTTCATCTCGGGCAGGTTGTCGCGGTCGAGCACGCTGAAGCGCTGGGTCTGCTGCAGGTGGGTCATCAGAATGGTCTTGGCCTGGCTGCCGAGCCGGTCCACACCGTCCGAGAAGATGCCGCGCATGTAGCTGGAACGGTTGTCGAACTTGCCGACCGCCACCGGGGTACGCGGCCCGGCGTAGGGTTTGGCGGCGGCTTCGACCTGAGGCACGGCCAGGGTGCGGGAGGATTCGGTAGCGCAGCCGGACAGTCCGGCAGCCAGCAAGGCGGCGGTGACTGCGACCCACGGGAGGGTTGGGATACTCAGAATCGGCTTCATATCGGGCTCCGAAGCGGCGTAAAGGCCGTCCGGATCAGTATAGACATGCAGGGTAAACCGCTGCTTTCTATACTCGGCGCCCCTCAAGGCTTGTCTGTTTCCTGTCAAGGACCGAATCGATGCGACTCAAACCGATTGCCTTTGCTGCGGCCCTGCTGTCCGCTGCGGCCCTCTGGCCGGGCCTGGCTCTGGCTGCGACGAAGACCCCTGCCAACCGGGCTGCTGCGGCTCTGGCCGAGGTGCGACAGGTCGAGGGCATTCAGGAGCTGCGTCTGGCCAACGGCCTGCAGGTGCTGCTGATTCCCGACGACGCCAAGCCGACCGTGACGGTCAACATGACCTATCACGTCGGCTCGCGCCACGAAAACTACGGCGAAACCGGCATGGCGCATCTGCTTGAACACCTGCTGTTCAAGGGCACGCCGCGCAACCCCAATGTCTTTGGCGAGTTCAACCGCCGTGGCCTGCGCGCCAACGGCTCGACCTGGCTGGACCGCACCAATTACTACGCCAGCTTCGCTGCCAACGAAGAAAACCTGCGCTGGTATCTGTCCTGGCAGGCCGACGCGATGGTGCATAGCTTCATTGCCCGCCGCGATCTCGATACCGAGATGACGGTGGTGCGCAACGAGATGGAGCGCGGTGAAAACGACCCGCAGGCCGTGCTGTTCGGCAAGACGCTGGCGGCGATGTACCAGTGGCACAACTACGGCAAGGACACCATCGGCGCGCGCTCCGATGTCGAGCAGGTCGATATCGGCCGTCTGCAGGCCTTCTATCGCACCTGGTATCAGCCGGACAACGCCACGCTGATCATCAGCGGCAAGTTCGATCCGGCCAAGGTGCGCGGCTGGGTCGCGGCCGAGTTCGGCGCCATCGCGACCCCGCAGCGGGTCAAGCCGCGGCTTTACACGCTGGATGCTGTGCAGGACGGTGAACGCAGCGTGACGCTGCGGCGGGTCGGTGGCACGCCGATGCTCTACGCCGGCTACCACGTGCCGCCCGGTGCGCATCGCGATACCGCGGCGGTCGAGCTGCTCGGGCTGATTCTGGGCGACACGCCGGGCGGTCGGCT
>DALYHR010000183.1:0-5058 GCA_031970775.1 Burkholderiaceae bacterium
CGTGGCTGGTCGACCGCACGCTGCGCAACGTGCTGATCGACGTCACCGGCAACACGCACCGCAGCGAGTTCTGCATCGACAAGCTCTACTCGCCGGATTCGTCCACCGGCCGGCTGGGCCTGCTGGAGCTGCGCGCCTTCGAGATGCCGCCGCATGCGCGCATGTCGATCGTGCAGCAGTTGCTGCTGCGTGCGCTGGTGGCGCGTTTCTGGAAGGAGCCGTACCGCGCGCCGCTGGTGCGCTGGGGCACCGAGCTGCACGACCGCTTCCTGCTGCCGAGCTTCGTGGCCTCGGATCTCGAGGATGTGATGACCGAGATGGGCGAGGCGGGTTTTGCTTTTGATGCGGAGTGGTTTGCCCCGCATCTCGAATTCCGCTTCCCCAAGATCGGTGAATTCAGCCATCGGGGCGTGCACGTCACGCTGCGCAGCGCGCTGGAGCCCTGGCATGTGATGGGCGAGGAAGGTTCCAGCGGCGGCACGGTGCGCTATGTCGATTCTTCGCTGGAGCGCATCGAGCTGAAGGTCACCGGCCTGATCACCCCGCGCCATGTGCTGACGGTCAACGGCGTGCCGGTGCCGCTGCAGCCCACCGGCCGGGTCGGCGAGTTCGTCGCCGGTGTGCGCTATCGCGCCTGGCAGCCGTCTTCGGCCCTGCATCCGACCATCGGCGTGCATGCGCCGCTGACCATCGACCTGGTCGACAACTGGATGCAGCGCTCGCTGGGCGGCTGCCAGTACCACGTTGCGCATCCGGGTGGCCGTAACTACGAGACCTTCCCGGTCAATAGCTACGAGGCCGAAAGCCGCCGCCTGGCACGCTTCTTCGCCATGGGTCACACCCCCGGGCGGATGGGGCGGCTCCCCCGGGTCGAACGCAGTCTGGAGTTCCCCTTCAGCCTCGATCTGCGTCGTCCGAATGGCGGTTGAGCAGGGGCTGACACAGGCCTGATGCGCCTCATCGGGCCGGTCCCGATGAGGCACTGCCCCAACTCAGGGCATGATCACGTCCCATGGATACGAAGTCCGTACCGATCGCCGGTGCTGTTGCCGCCGGCCTGTTCGATGAACTCCGGGGGGGGTGTGACCGGCCGGCCGACGGTCCGCTCTCGGGGGTCTGGCAACGCTTTTCCGACGCTATCGGGCCGACCGGCTGGGTCGACCTGGCGGCGCGCCACGCCCGGGTGCAGCGGCGCATCCGCGAAGACGGCGCGACCTACAACGTCAACGCTTACGGCGGCACGGGTGAGCGTACCTGGCCGCTGGAGCTGCTGCCTTTCCTGATCGACCGCGAAGAATGGCCGGCGATCGAGCAGGGCGTGGCTCAGCGGGCCCGGCTGCTCAATGCCGTGATGGCCGATCTGTACGGCGAGCAGCGGCTGCTGCACGAGGCGCTGCTGCCCGCTTCGCTGGTCTGCGCCCATCCGCAGTACCTGCGCGCGCTGCATGGCGTGCCGGCCCGGGGCGAGCAGTGGCTGCACGTGGTCGCCGTCGATCTGGCGCGCGGTCCGGATGGCAACTGGTGGGTGGTTGGGCACCGCACCCAGGCGCCCTCCGGTCTGGGTTATCTGCTGGAAAACCGGCTGATCATCGGCCAGCAGTTCATCGAGGCCTTCCGCGATCTGAGCGTGCAGCGGGTGGCTTCGGCCTTCCAGGCCCTGCTGGCCGGCCTGATGCGGGTCAGCCCGGCGGGCGAGCGTTCGCGCATCGCGCTGCTATCGCCGGGGCCGCTCAATGAAACCTATTTCGAGCATGTCTTTCTGGCGCGCTATCTCGGCCTGACGCTGGTCGAGGGCAGCGATCTGACCGTGCGGCGGCAGAAGCTCTATCTCAAGACTCTGCACGGGCTGGAGCGCGTGCATGTGCTGCTGCGTCGGGTCGATGATGAATGGCTCGACCCGCTGGAGCTGCGCTCCGAATCGGCGCTGGGGGTGCCCGGGCTGATCCAGGCGTTGCGCGCCGGTGAGGTGGTGGTGGCCAATATGCCGGGTGCGGGCGTGCTCGAAAGCCCCGGTCTGACCGCCTTCTGGCCGGCCGTGTCCCGCCGTCTGCTCGATGAGGAGCTGATGCTGCCCGCCACCACGAGCTGGTGGTGCGGCGAGCAGGCGGTCTGGGAAACCCATCGTGAACAGCTGGCTGACTTCGTGGTGATGCCGACCTTTCCGAAGGGCGACGTCACCCGCCGCTTTGATCCGATCGTTGCGGCCCGCCTCGATGCCGAGGCCCTGGAGCGGCTGCGCCAGCGCATCGACGCTGATCCGTCGGCCTACACGCTGCAGTCGCCGGCGCATCCGTCGCGGCATCCGGTCTGGTCCGAGGGGGAGCTGCAGATGCGGCCGGCCGTGCTGCGCTGCTATGCCGTGGCCGACGGTGCGGGGGGCTGGCGGGTGCTGCCCGGCGGCATGACCCGGGTGGGCAGCGCTGCCTGCGAGGGGGTGGACGCATTTCTGTCGATTCAGTCCGGCAGCGCCAGCGTCGACACCTGGGTGCTGACCGATGGCACGGTTGATCCGACCTCGCTGCTGCCGCGTCCGCTGGCACCCGAGGACCTGGTCGGCTGGCATCGGCCGATCACCTCCCGCGCTGCAGAGAATCTGTTCTGGCTCGGTCGCTACACCGAACGGGCCGAGAACACCGTTCGCCTGGCTCATCTGCTCTTCGACGCCCTGGCCGGCGCCAGTGCGCCGGTGCTGCGTCTGCTGCACGCGCTGGCGGTTCGCCACGGGCTGGTCAGTCACGACGTGCCCGGTCCCGTCGCCGAGGACGGCACGGTCTCGGCGGCTCGCTCGCGGGCTTTCGAACACGCCATGCTGATGGCGATGGCTCCGGCACCCTCCGATCCGGTGCATGGGCGCTCGACCAGCATCGGCTTCAACCTGCGCTCGCTGCGCAGCTGCGCAGAAGCCATCCGCGAGCGGCTCTCGCCCGAACACTGGACGCTGATCCACCGCCTGGGCGAGCAGTTCGAGGCTGAATTGCGAGATGTGATCGGCGAGATGGGTCAGGACAGCGGCGAGCCGGTCAGCGAAGTGCTGGCGGTGCTTGACCGGGTTGGCGTCCATTTGGCGGCCATCACCGGGGCACAGACCGACCGCATGACCCGCGACGATGGCTGGCGGCTACTGAGCGTGGGCCGGCAGATCGAGCGGCTGTCGATGCTGTCGGACGCGCTGGCGCTGGGCTTCGAGCAGGGCCTGCACACCATCGAGGACGGCTTTGCCCTGCTGCTGGGTCTGTTCGACAGCACGATCACCTACCGGGCGCAGTTCCAGGCGCGGCGCGAAGTGCCGCCACTGCTGCATCTGCTGGTGCTTGACCCCGACAATCCGCGCTCGCTGGGTTGGGTGGCGCGCACGCTGCGCGACCGGCTGCGCAAGCTCTCCCGCCACGATGGCGCCTGGGCCGATGAGGTGACGCGGTCGCTGCCTCAGCCGCAGGACTGGTCGCTGCAGGTGCTGGCCACGCCCGATGAGTTGGGACGCTATAGCGTGCTGATTGCCGCCTTGCACGAATGCGCCAGCAGCGCGCTGACCGTGTCGGCTGAGGTCAGCCGACGCCTGTTTGCCCACGTGGGCGAAGCCGAAAGGGCGGTGTGGCAATGAGCGCAATGCTGGAAGACCTCGATCGGCCCGAGGACGAACCGGGCCCGGCGACACCAGCCTCTGCGGAGGCGGGCTGTCGGCGTTTGCGCGTGCGCCACGAGACGCGCTACGTCTACGGCGCACCGGTGGAACTGGCCCATCACATGGCCCATTTGCGGCCCCGTGAGACAGCCTGGCAACGGGTACGCGACTTTCGATTGCTAGTCAGCCCCGAGCCCGAGGGCGGTGCGTCCGGCATTCAGGAAAGCCTGGACCCCTGGGGCAACTGGCGTGCCGTGTTCTCGCACGACCGGGTTCACGCCAAGCTGGTGGTTTCAGCCAGTTTTGTGGCGGAGCTGCGACCGCCGGCGCCCTGGAAGGCAGCCCTCAGCCCAGCCTGGGAACTGGTGCGCGACCGGCTGCGTTATCACATCGGCCCGGATGCCCTGGTGCGCGAGGGGCCCGGCTTTGACCCGGCTGCCGAATTCGTTCTGGCCTCGGCCTACGCCCCGATGACGGCTTCTCTGGCTGAGTTTGCCCGCAGCGAATTCACGCCCGGTCGGCCCGTGCTGGCAGCGGCTGATGCGCTGATGCGCCGAATTCATCGCGACTTCGACTACAAGCCGCTGTCGACCTCCGTGGCCACCCGGGCGCCGGAGGCGCTGGCGCGACGCCAGGGCGTGTGCCAGGACTTCGCCCACGTGATGATTGGTGCAATGCGCTCGATCGGTCTGGCGGCCCGCTACGTCAGTGGCTACCTGCTGACGCAGCCGCCGCCGGGGCAGGAGCGGCTGATCGGCGCCGACGCGTCCCACGCCTGGGTCTCGGTCTGGTGCCCTGTGCAGGGCTGGGTCGCCTTCGACCCGACCAACGCGATCTGCGCCGGCCTGGATCACGTCACCGTGGCCTGGGGTCGCGACTACACCGATGTCGCACCGCTACGCGGGGTGATCCGTGGCGGCGGGGTGGCGGTGCCGCAGGTGGCGGTCACGGTGGAGCCACTCCCGGGTGGCGCACAATGGGCGCCTTAACGGAGTACAGATTGGCCACACCGAACTATTCATACGAGAAACGTCAGCGCGAGCTCGCCAAGAAGCGCAAGAACGAGGAAAAGAAGCAGCGCAAGGCGCAGCGCGGCAATGAGCCGTCCTTGGAGGCCGACGATCCGGCCGGTGAGGCAGGCGCGACAGACGGTACGGTGGCCGGGACGGCCACGCCTCAGTCGGCCGGCTGATCGATCGAGGCAGTGCCCGGTTCGGCCCGCAGCAGGGTCTCCAGGCTCTGCGCCCGGATACCGTAGAAGGCCTTGAGCGCATCGACCTGCTGCCAGGCTTGCGCCCGGCGGTGGGCCTCGGCCGGTGACTCCGGCGCTGCGGATCGCCGCACAGCCAGAATCATCTTGTTCTTCTGCGTGTGTTCCAGCGTGATGAACTCGAAGACCTGCGTGTCGTAGCCGCTGGCTTCGAGCAGCAGGGCGC
>DALYHR010000184.1:0-2224 GCA_031970775.1 Burkholderiaceae bacterium
TGAGCAAAAAAAATGGGCCGGATTTCCCCCGCCCATTCAGCGACTTAGCGAAAAGTGGGATTGTACCCGCCGCGCCAACGTCTTGACAAGACTCCCTGAGCCTATGCGACAGGGTTCACGGTCTTTGCTGCAATGCAACAAAAAAGTCTTGCATTCGATTTGAAGCTCGCTATACTTCGAATCATGTTGCAGCGCAGCAAAGTTTCAGAGATGCGCGGCAGATCATCTACCCCTTTAGGAGCTCTCATCATGTCGAACGCCAATTTCGAACAATTCGCCGCTGCTGGCCAAGCCAACCTGAACGCCATGGTCGAACTGAGCCAAGCCGCTTTCGCCAACGTCGAAAAGCTGGCCGGCCTGAACATGGAAGTGGCTCGCAATGCTCTGGACGACTCTGCTGCTGTCGCCAAGGCTGCCCTGTCGGCCAAGGACCCGCAAGAGCTGATGGGCCTGGTGCAAGCTTCGGTCAACACCGAGAAGGCCACCGCTTACAGCCGTCAAGTGCAAGACATCGTCACCGCCAGCCAAGCTGACCTGACCAAGCTGGTCGAAGCCCAGATCGCCGACGCACAAGCCAAGCTGCAAGCTCTGGTCGAAACCGCTGCCAAGAACGCTCCGGCCGGCGGCGAAAACATGGTTGCCCTGTTCAAGCAAGCCGTTTCCGCTTCGAACGCCGCTTACGAAAGCGCCCAGAAGGCTGCTCAGCAAGCCGTCAAGACGACCGAAGCCAACGTCCAAGCCATGACCGCCAACATGACCAAGGCTGCCGAAACCGCTGCCCAGACCGTCACCAAGGCTGCCCGCAAGGCCAAGTAATCCTCCCGGATTGCCCTGCATGCGAGAGGTCTGACAGCCGTATCGTCAGCCTCTTTGAGTGCACCGGCCAAGATCGGCTCGTCCGGTCTTGTGAACCCCGCCCAGTGCCTGCACTGCGCGGGGTTCTTTCATTCAGCGCGGACTCTCGAAGAACACGTAGTGGGTCGAGTAGTCGCTGATTTCGAAATAGACCCGCTTTTCGCCGTCATCGGCCAAGCCATTGAGGTTCTCGTCGAGCACGCCGTAGCCGTAGCGGTACGGGCGGGGCTGCCCGTCGTCGGTGCCATAGGCGGTGCTGAGTTTGTCGATACGGATGAAGCGGCGCGCCAACTTTTCGCCGGCGTAGATCTCCAGCACACCGTTGGTTCCAGTCCAGTTCTGAATGCTGCGCTTGATGCTGTTCTGACGCTCCTGCGTGCAGCCGACCAACAACAGCGCAGCGGCACTGACAGACAGCAGAAGGGCTCGGCCGGATCGGTTCAGATTCTTCATCGCGCTCACTCCTCGCTGGCCTGACCGGGCGCAGCATCACCACCTGCAGCGACCCGACGCTGACGCAGCGCCTCATACAGGCACACCGCCGAGGCGACCGAGACATTCAGGCTCTCGACCGCCCCCAGCATCGGAATGCGCACCAACTCGTCGCAGGTCTTGCGGGTGAGCTGTCGCATGCCCGGCCCTTCGGCACCCAGCACCAGCGCCACTGGGCGATTCAGATCAACGTCGTAGAGCGTGCGTTCCGCATCGTCGCTGGTGCCGATCACCCAGATATCGCGCTCCTTGAGTTCGCCCAGGGTGCGCGCCAGGTTGGTCACCATGAAATACGGCATGGTTTCGGCAGCACCGCTGGCCACCTTCGAGACCGTGGCCCCGAGGCCAACGGCGTGATCCTTCGGTGCGACCACAGCATGGGCACCGGCCCCGTCGGCCACCCGCAGACAGGCACCGAGGTTGTGCGGATCGGTGACACCATCGAGCACCAGCAACAGCGGCAGCGCGCCCTCGGCCTCGACCTCCTCCATGCGCTCGTCGAGCGACCGTGCGGTGGCCAGCGCCTCGACCCGGGCGACCACGCCCTGGTGTCGGTCGCTGCCCGCCAGCCGGGCCAGACGCTGCGCGTCGCTGTCCTGCAGCTTGATGCCGGCAGCGCGGGCACGCTCGATGAACTGGCGCATACGCGCATCACGGCGCGAGGGATCGATGTGAATCTCGCGGACGGACTGGGGTGCGGTCTTGAGCCGCACCGTCACGGCATGAAAGCCGAAAAGCAATGTTCCTGACATGGGGCGGGATGGTACCCGGGAAGCCCTTTGAGACCTCAGGAAACGATTCGTCCGGCCTCCAGCCGGATCTGCCGATCGCAGCGCGCCGCGATGTCACGATCGTGCGTCACCAGCACCAACGTCGT
>DALYHR010000184.1:2324-5056 GCA_031970775.1 Burkholderiaceae bacterium
ACGAAGCCCATGCGCTGACCGCGCAGCGCGGCCCGGCCGTCTTCGTCAAGGGCAAACAAGTCGCGCCCCTCGATGTGCACCGTGCCGCTGCTGGGACGGTCCAGCCCTGCCAGAATGCCCAGCAGCGTGCTCTTGCCGGAGCCCGAAGCCCCGACAATCGCCACCGACTCTCGAGCTGCGACCTCGAAATCCAGATGATCGAGCAGGGTCAGCGGCTCACCCCCGGCATCCTCCACCCGACGCACGATCTGCCGGACCTCGATCACCGTATTGCCTGCTGACGCCATGAACTGCTGCTCCTTGAATGAGCCCCGTCGACTGATGACGCGGCGCCGCGACTGTATCGCGACCCTGCTGGCTTTGCCGACTGTTGCGCTGCTGCCGCAAGGCGCTCAAGCCACCCAGCCTGCAACCGCCTCTTCCACGCGGCGCTGGCTGATCGTCGGCGATAGCCTGTCGGCCGAGTACGGCCTGCGCCGCGGCACCGGGTGGGTCGCGCTCACCGATCAGCGTCTGCAGCGCGAGGGCCCTGTCACCACGGTCATCAACGCCAGCATCAGCGGGGACACTACGGCCGGGGGACGTGCCCGGCTGGCCGCACTACTGACTCGGCACAAGCCGACCCATGTCGCGATTGAGCTCGGCGGCAACGACGCCCTGCGCGGTCTGCCGTTGACTCAAACCGAGGAGAACCTGCGCGCCATGATCCGCATGAGCCGTGAAGCGGGCGCGCGCGTGTTGCTGATCGGCATGCAGGTGCCACCCAACTACGGCACGGACTACGGACGCAACTTTGCCGGGCTATTTGCGGTGCTGTCGCGCCGCGAGAAAACCGCGCTGGTGCCGTTTTTGCTGGCCGGCCTTGCTGATGAGGCCGATGCCCTCAAGTGGTTCCAGCCTGACCGGATCCACCCGATCGAGGCCGCACACCCGAAGATTGTCGAGACGGTGTGGCCGATCCTGCGGCCGTGGCTCAACGCTTCGAGCCCGGCGGTGTAAAGACCGGCATGGCCGGAAACAGGCCGGTCACCGGAGCCTGCTTGGTGATCTGCTCCTGAACCTGTTCCTGCATCTTGGCCAGCATCTGGCCCGACTGATCGAAGTAGCTCGACATCAGTCCCTGCATCACCGGGGCCTGCATCGTCATGAACTGTGTCCAGACTTCCTGGGGCGAGTGCGCTGCAGCCGCATTGGGTTGAGCCGCGATCAGACCATTGTTGAAATCGATAAACGACTGCAGATTCTTTTCGAGGTACGCCCCCATGAAGCCCTGCAGGGTGTGGCCGTAAAAGCGAATCATCTGCGCCAGCATCGTGGTGCTGAAGATCGGCGACCCCGCTGATTCCTCTTCCAGAATGATCTGCAGCAGGATGCTGCGCGTCAGATCCTCACCGGTCTTGGCATCGCGAACTTCGAACACCTCCGCATCGAGCACCATCTGCTTGACGTCGGTCAGCGTGATATAGCTGCTGGTGCGGGTGTCGTACAGGCGGCGATTCGGGTACTTCTTGATGACTCGCAGGCCGTCAGTAGGCGCCTGGGTCGAGGCTGCATGGGATTCGGAAGAGGTACTGCGCCGCGACGTGGACATGCGTGAGGGCTCCGGAACTGAAAAGGGGCGTTTGAGGTGCGCGGATTCTAGGCGCCCCTTACTCGATTCCCGGCCCTGTCACGGTGTGACACCATGAAAAAAGCCCCTGATCGCGAGAACAGGGGCTTTTTGATCTTCAGAATTTTGGTAGGCGCGATTGGATTCGAACCAACGACCCCCACCATGTCAAGGTGGTGCTCTAACCAACTGAGCTACGCGCCTGAAGAGAACGTAACTATAGCATGAATTTCGAAGTCGTCAACGGTTTTCGAAAAAATCCTGCGCAATCCTGGTTTCGTCAGCCTCGCCCGGTCGAGCCAAAGCCACCCGTGCCCCGGTCGCTGGCCGCGAAGTCGTTCACCTCGCGGAACTCAACCTGCACCACCGGCACGAAAACCAGCTGCGCCAGCCGATCCAACGGATGCAGCACAAAAGGCTCGCTGCCGCGATTCCAGCAGCTCACCATCAGCGGGCCCTGGTAGTCGCTGTCGATCAGGCCGACCAGGTTGCCCAGCACGATGCCGTGCTTATGACCCAGCCCCGAGCGCGGCAGGATCACCGCAGCCAGCGAAGGATCACCAATGTGGATCGACAGCCCCGTCGGGATCAGCTCGGTGCGCCCGGGCAACAGCGTCAGCGGCTGATCGATGCAGGCGCGCAGATCCAGCCCCGCTGAGCCGGCCGTGGCATAGGCCGGCAGGGCGTCGCGCATACGCACGTCGAGCACCTTCAGATCGATGCGCGGGCGCTCGGAAGTGTGAATGAAGGCCATCTCCGTCCCGCCTTTAGTCCTCAATGCCGCGCTGCGCCGGCACGCCGGCATCGAAGTGATGCTTGATCGGCTTCATTTCAGTGACGGTATCGGCCAGCGCAACGAGTTCGTCCGGCGCGCCGCGCCCGGTCAGCACCACGTGCACATGACCAGGGCGCTGGCGCAGGGTGTCGAGCACGTCGTCGAGCTGCAGCCAGCCAAAGCGGATCGGATACATGATTTCGTCGAGCACCACCAGAAAGTGCTCGCCGGCCAGGATCATGGCCTTGGCGCGAACCCAGCCATCGCGGGCCAGCTGCGCCGAGCGGTCGAGATCCTTGCTCTTCCAGCTAAAGCCATCGCCCAGCCCTTCGATCGGCAGGCCGATCT
>DALYHR010000185.1:0-5035 GCA_031970775.1 Burkholderiaceae bacterium
TCAAGCGTGCTGCTGAGCCTGATCGCCTGGGTGATTGCTCGGGCGTTGTAGGCGCCTTTACTCCAGCCGATAGCCGCTGTGGCAGGCGACGCATTGGCTGGTGAGGGCGGCCAGCGCGGAGAGCACTGGCTTGAGATCGCCGGTGGCGGAGGCCTCGGTGGCGACGCTGGCGAGCTGACTGGCCGAGCGGTGCATCGCACTGCCGATCTGCTGCATGCCCGGCGGCATGTGGCCGGCGACATGGTGGGCACCATGCGCCTTCAGCGATGACATTCCCAGTCGGTTTTCGGCGATGCGGGCGAGCTGTTCCAGCTCGTTGCGCGCCAGTGCGTCCTGCATCTGCTGCAAGGCCAGCAGGTGGTCGCGCATATTGCGCAGCGTCTCGGTGCGCAGGGCTGGCGGGAAGTGCACGACGGTGCGGGTGTCATCGGCGGGTGCGGAGGTTGCATCGGCCGCGTGATGCATGGCGTGGTCGTGCATGCCGTCGTGCTGGGCCGAGGCGCTCAACGAGGTCAGGATCAATCCGCCAATCAGCAGGCTGCGGGTCAGGGGCATGGTGTGAAGAGTCGAGATCATGGGCCGATCTTCGCGAGGGTCAGCTGCAAATCCCTATGATCACAGTCATACCCCGCCCCGTGTATCGCCCCGATGTTCTGTCCTATGTCACAGCTGCCCTGGTCCGCTCTCGCAGAGCGGATGCCCGTCCTGGCCCGGCTGCCCGAGGCGCTGAAGGCCCAGGCCCGGCGGGTACAGGGGCAGGCGGGCGATGTGCTGGCGCGACGCGGCGATGTGCCGGAGCGGATCTGCTGCGTGCTTTCGGGTGAGTTGCGCCTGCTTCGACGAGATGTCGAGGGCCGCGAGCTGATCCTGCAGCGCTGCCGTCTGGGCTTTGCGGCCGAAGGCAGTCTGGACAACGCCTGCTATCACTGCGACCTGGTCTGTGCGCTCGACAGCGACTGGCTGCAATGGCCGTTGCCGGCCTTTCGTCAGGCGCTGGCGCAGCACCCGGATTTCCAGCAGGCCTGGCGCATGCATCTGGTCGGCGAGCTGCGCCGCAGCCGGGCGCAGCTGGAGCGACTGCATCTGCGGCGTTCGGCTGACCGGGTGCTGCACGCCATCGCTACCGAAGGGCAGGACGGCCGTCTGCTGCTGACCCTGCCGCGCAATGCCTGGGCCGCCGAACTAGGGCTGAGCCCCGAGAACCTCTACCGCACCCTGCGACAACTGCGCGAATCCGGTCGCCTCGTCATCGAAACCGATCCGACCGGGCAGACGGTGCTGCTGGCCATGTGACGGGGGCTAGCGCCGCAAATGCCGATACAGCGTGCTGCGGCTGATGCCCAGGCGTCGGGCGGCGGCGGCGATGTTGCCGTGGGTGTCGAGCAGGGTTTGTTCGACGGTGCGGCGGCTGACTTCGCGCAGTTCGGTCGCGCCGGGTTCGTCGTCACTGGTTAAAACGGTGCTGTGGGCGGCCGGGCGGCGGGAGCGCCAGCCACTGGCGTCGAAGCGGAAGGCCAGACTGCGGCCTTGCAGGGTCTTGAGTTCCAGCGAGAACGTGCCCTGCCGCAGCGCCTGATCGAACACCGCCTTCCAGTCCAGCGGAAACATCATCGGAAAGAGTTGCGGCAGGCGGATCTGATGGATGTCCTGCCGTTGCAGGCCCAGCCAGCCCATCGCCACGGTGTCCATCGCGGTGATCAGGCCGGTTTCGTCGAGGTGCAGCAGCCCTTCGGCCATCGAGCCGAGTCCGGCCGGGCTGGGGTGACAGGTGGCTTTGAGCGTTTCGCCGGTTTCGGCCTGAGCGAAGAGCTGGCGCTCGATCGCCCGGACCGAGGTGCGCACCAGACCGAGGGTGTGCGGATGGTGGCTGCGCTGGTCGGAGGAGATATCGAGCACACCGAGCGTGCGGCCATCGGGGCCGCGAATCGGCGAGGCGGTGCAGCTCAGAAAGCCGTTTTCGTCGAAGAAATGCTCGGCGCCGTTGACCGCGACCGCCCGGCCTTCGTGCAGCGCCGTGCCGATGGCGTTGGTACCACGGTGGCGCTCCAGCCACGAAGCGCCGGGGCGCAGCAGCACCCGGTCGGCGCGGTGCAGAAAATCGGCGTCGCCGACCGAATGGACGATCACGCCCTGATGGTCGGCCAGGATCACCACCCCGCCGGTGCCGGCGATCAGCGCATGCAGGTAGTCGAGGGTGGGGATGGCGGTGCGGATCAGCTGCTCGCGCTGCTCGATGCGGATGCGCAGGTTCTCGCTGCCGAGCACATGGTCGTCGCTGGGCCGCCGTGCCGAAGGCATCAGGCCGAACTGAAAGCAACGCTGCCACGACTGCCCGAGCGTCGAGCCGAGCCGCTCCAGCGCCATCGACTCCTGCGGCGGTGAGCCGTGGCGCTGCCACTGCCGGCGCAGATCACGCAGATCGGTGTTGCTCATGGTTCAGACCGGCGGCAGCGCAGCCAGTTCTTCGTCGCTGAACAGGCGCGAGCGGGTGATGAAGCGCTTTCCGCTCGGCCGCTCCAGCGAGAACATGCCGCCGTTGCCGACGATGGCGTCGATGGTCAGGTGGGTGTGCTGCCAGTACTCGAACTGCGAGCGGCTCATGAAGAACGGCACGCCGCCGATCTCGCCGAGCCGCACGTCGTTATCGCCCAGCGGGAATTCCGAGCGGGCAAACAGCATGGGCGCGCTGCCGTCGCAGCAGCCTCCCGACTGATGAAAGATCAGATCAGTGCCGTGTCGGGCCACCATCTGCTCGATCAGGGCCAGGGCCTCGGCCGTGGCGCTCACGCGGTTTGCCATATCGGTTGTCCTCAGCGTCAGAAGAACCCAAGCGCCTTCGGGCTGTACGACACCAGCAGGTTCTTGGTCTGCTGATAGTGGTCCAGCATCATCTTGTGGGTTTCACGGCCGATGCCCGACTGCTTGTAGCCGCCGAAGGCCGCGTGGGCTGGGTAGGCGTGATAGCAGTTGGTCCAGACGCGGCCGGCCTGAATGGCGCGGCCCATGCGGAAGGCCAGGCTGCCATCACGGGTCCACACCCCGGCGCCCAGACCATACAGCGTATCGTTGGCGATCGCCAGCGCGTCGGCTTCGTCCTTGAAGGTCGTCACCGACACCACCGGGCCAAAGATTTCTTCCTGGAAGATGCGCATCTTGTTGTGGCCCTTGAACACGGTGGGCGCCACATAGAAGCCGTCCTTCAGGTCGCCTTCGTGCACGGTGCGGCTGCCGCCCGCCAGCACCTGCGCGCCTTCGGCGCGGCCGAGTTCGAGGTAGGAGACGATCTTTTCCAGCTGCTCATTAGAGGCCTGAGCGCCGATCATCGTGCTGCTGTCGAGCGGGTTGCCCTGCTTGATCGCCTTGACGCGGGCGACGGCGCGCTCGATGAAGCGCTCGTAGATCGATTCCTGCACCAGCACGCGGCTCGGGCAGGTGCAGACCTCGCCCTGGTTGAGCGCGAACATGGCGAAGCCTTCCAGACACTTGTCGAAGAAGTCATCGTCGCGGTCCATCACGTCGGCGAAGAAGATGTTCGGGCTCTTGCCGCCGAGTTCCAGCGTCACCGGGATCAGGTTCTGCGCGGCGTAGCTCATGATCAGCCGGCCGGTCGAGGTCTCGCCGGTGAAGGCGATCTTGGCGATGCGCGGCGACGAGGCCAGCGGCTTGCCGGCTTCCAGACCGAAGCCGTTGACGATGTTGAGCACGCCCGGCGGCAGCAGGTCGGCGATCAGCTCCATCACCACCAGGATCGAGGCCGGGGTCTGTTCGGCGGGCTTGAGGACCACGCAGTTGCCGGCGGCCAGGGCCGGGGCGAGCTTCCAGGCGGCCATCAGGATCGGGAAGTTCCACGGAATGATCTGGCCGACCACGCCCAGCGGCTCCTTGAAGTGGTAGGCGTAGGTCTCGTGATCGATCTCGCCGATCGAGCCTTCTTCGGCGCGGATGCAGCCGGCGAAGTAGCGGAAGTGGTCGATGGTCAGCGGGATGTCGGCGGCCATCGTTTCGCGGATCGGCTTGCCGTTGTCGAGCGTCTCGGCGGTAGCGATCAGCGACAGATTGGCTTCGAGGCGATCGGCGATCTTGTTGAGGATGTTGGCGCGGGTGGTGGTGGAGGTCGCACCCCAGGCGGCGCGGGCGGCGTGGGCGGCGTCGAGCGCGAGGTTGATGTCCTTGTCGTTCGAGCGGGCCACTTCGCACAGCGGCTGATTGGTGATCGGGGTGGTGTTGACGAAGTACTGGCCGTCCACCGGGGCGACCCACTCGCCGCCGATGAAGTTGCCGTAGCGGGCCTTGAAGGGGTTGTTGACGGTGATGCCGTTGATGGTCAGGGTGGTGCTCATCGGGGGGACTCCTCGCAGGTTCGACCGGATTGAGTGAGGTCGAAGGGGGTTGGGGACGCGGTGAGACGCATTGTTCCGACCCCCCCTTGGCGCTGCCACCGCAGCAGCCCCCCGGTTTTGCGCCGGGACGTTCCCCGGGGCGGTTTTCAGGGGTTTTTTGCGGGTAACTCCCGAGCCCGCCCCGAACCGAGTGTTCTGTATCGCTACAGCGGCGGGCCGACCCGGGACAATGGCGCTGTACGGTCACTTCAGGACGAAGCGTGCTGTTCCTGCTGCCTTGCCGTTCAGCGTCATCTGTGCAACGACCTTAGTCCCCGCCGCTATCCTGAAATGGCCCTGGGCTTCGAGTTTTCCGTCTGCAGGCCGTGCGTGTACTTCTTGTCGATCTGTTCCCATCAACAAGGTGATCTTGGCAGATGCATGGCTTAAATCGACCGGCTTGTCGTGATCGCGCACATACAGCTGAATCGTGTCGGGCCTGGCGACCAGTTCGTAATCCATGTGCCGTACTTCAACTACCAACCCTCCGTGTTTCGGTGCGTGGTCGTGTTCGTGGGGGTGCTTGTCAGCCGCAAACGCCATCGAGATCGTGACAATGCCAAGTGTCACGATCGTCATGCGGGTCAGTTTCATCGGGATGTCCTTTCTTCAGAGGGTGAATCAGAACGCCTGTACTCGGCGTTCGCTCATTAGTC
>DALYHR010000186.1:0-4993 GCA_031970775.1 Burkholderiaceae bacterium
CCCCACCGTCGGAGCCCGCCGATGCAAGCGCTGCTTGATGCCACCCGGGTCACCCGAATCCGCAGCGATGCGGTACAGGCTTTGATGCTGGAGCGCCTGACCGAATTCAGTCAGGACGATCCCGACCCGCTCCAGAGCCTGGGCCCTTTCGGACTCATCGAACCCGGCGACCGCCTGGATCAGATCGAAGCCCTGTTCGGGCTGAACCTGAACGAGCCCGGCGAAGTCGAATGCCTCATCGAGCATGAGCCCTGCTGGGAGCTGGTGTGTGGGCTTGAAGACAGCGGCCGAGGCTGCCTGCTGTTCATTCTCAAAGGAGCGCACACCGACCCGGCGCTGGCCCGACTCGGGCTGATCTAAGCGAAGGGCGTTCAGTCGCTCGTTCCGCTTCCCGTTCTTCCGTTCTTTCTTCATCCCGGACAAGTCCCGCTGCACCCGATCTGTGTGATCCGGGTGCCGTTGCGGCGTGTCCGAATCCTCTTCAAGGAGCCTGACCATGACCCCTGAGATGCCTGATCCTGAATCGCCGCAAGGCGCTGTCCCCCTGCTGGACGAACTGCTGAGCGGCCCGAGCAGCTTCCAGACCGGGCGCATCCTGGCCACCCCGGGTGCGCTGGCCCAGATCCACCAGCACCGCATCTCGCTGCTGAGTCTGCTGCAACGCCATCTGCGCTGCGACTGGGGCGATGTCGGCCCCGAAGACGCCCATGCCAACTGGCAGGCCCTGATCCATGACGGCCGATTGCTATCGAGCTACCCCCTGAGCCCCGAGGTGAAGATCTGGATCATCACGGAGGCCGACCGCAGTGCGACCACCGCCCTGCTGCCCGAGGAGTATTGAGCCGTGGATGGCCCGACATTCACGCCGCCCCTGAACCGACGGCACGCCGATGCGCTGCGGCGACTCGATGCCGACGCGCAGGAGTACTTCCAGGAGCGGGCCGCGGTCAGGCAGTACGACGGCGGGCTGCCTCGCGCTCAGGCCGAAGCTCTGGCCTGGCAGGACTTGCAGCGGTGGTTGAGGCTGCGGAAAAGTTGCTGAGCGGTTTCCCCCGGTCTCCCCTGAACTCCATCCAGCATCGGGTCTGGGGAGTTGGGGGGATAGCCAGAAGGAAATTCCACGCGCGGTTGCTGGATCGGATTCGATCCGTTGGAAGGCCACGCTTGGTGCACTCGTCCAAGCCATTGGGCGCCATGGCGTTGCGGTTTCCGCTGCCAAGTTGGATCGACCGGAGATGCACCGTCGAAGTCGGCGAACTCGCGAAGGGCATGACGCGGTCAGGCGAGAAGAGCCAACAACGCCAACAGGTTACGTTGGCTCTGAGACGCATCTGGCGCGTCGCGGCACACGGTCTGGTGAAACGCGGCCAAAAACAGCGGCTTTTGATGAAGGTCCTGCCGGTTGGAAATTGGTAGGGCCTTTCCTGCCGCGTATCTGCGCCGATTTCTCCAAGGAGCAGCTTGACCGTCAGAGGAACATAACTATAGAGAGCAAATTCATGCCACTTTCCGATAGCAAGGACCAAGGGTGGCGGACATGCGCTGTCTCTACCGGGTTCGCTGCCCTCACGTGCGGGTCTTCACTATCTCATCCATCTCGGCGAGGTCGCTGGTCTGGATGAGTGGAGGAGGTGAGCGATGGAGGGGGGAACCCATGCCGAGCCGACTGACGCCACCTAGTGCGTTCAGTCGGTTTTTTGCTTCAGAGGGTGCAATCCATGAAACAAGACCGAAAAATTGACATGACCGACCGACGATGCCATCGGCTGGACGGTCCAGATGAGAACTCAACTGCCAAGGCGACCGAGTACAGCGACAGGCAATTGCCGGGGCTGAAGCTGATGGTTTCCCGATCAGGGCGGCGGACCTGGTACTGGCGCTATAGCTGGCGACAAACAAAGGAGGCGATTCGGATCGGTGAGTTCCCAGGCATCAATGTCGAGCAAGCACGAAGCTACGCACGGGAGTACGGAGCCATGCTTGACCAAGGGGCCGACCCCAAGGGAGAGAAGAAGCTTCGGGATCGGATGCCAACGCTGGAGGAATTCGCGAACGACTTGTACCTACCCTATGCCAAAACCCACAAGCGGTCTGCTGCGGATGACGTTGCGAAGTTGCGTACCTGGATCCTGCCGAAGATGGGCAAGAAGCTGCTGAGCGACATCACGCGCCGCGACATCGACATGCACCGCACTGAGATTTGTACCTCGCATAGCCTCAGTACCGCAAACCGACATCACGCCCTGTTGGCGCGGATGTTGGCACTGGCAGTTGAATGGGAGATCCTGAAAGTCAATCCCGCCGTCGGGCTCAGGAAATTTCGTGAGTCTTCGGATGCAGGACGTTACCTGTCGCCTGATGAAATCAGTCAGCTTCTGAAGGCGCTGGACGCGGAGAGCAACGTGATCGCCGCGACTGCGCTAAAGGTTCTTCTGCTGACTGGTTGCCGTCGAGAAGAGATCGCGCAGGCCCGTTGGGAAGATCTCGACGCGCAGCGCGGTCTACTCAAACTGACGAAGACCAAGGCTGGCAAGGTACGGTGGGTTCCGTTATCTCCGCAAGCGCGTGACTTGATCGCCGCACTACCACGACATCAGATCAGCCCATGGATCTTTCCGGGGCGAGATCCGGCCAAGCCCATATGTAACCTCTTCAAACCATTCAAGCGGGCTCTGAGCGTAGCCGGCTTGGACGACAGTATTCGAATTCACGACCTACGTCATTCCTTTGCCAGTAATGCCGTCACGGCCGGGGTCAGCCTGTTTCAGGTTCAAACCCTGTTGGGTCATGCGTCCGCCCAAATGACGCAGCGCTATGCGCATTTGGCAGGAACCGCCCTGCATGACGCATCGGCCGCGACGGCACGGGCAATGCTTGGAAATCGGAAAGCAGGCTGATTTCTTCAGTCTGAATTGGGCGCCTCAGTCCGGCTGATGCGCTACTCCCTTGGGCCTAATCCGATAGGCCCGCTGTGGCCCCCTCGTCTGTAAGTGTGGGGGCCTTTTTTTTCTCTTGGAGAAAACCATGGCCAACAAAATGCCAATTCACTTCAGCTTCTTTGACAACGCTACCGATACTGTGCCGGCTCAGGATACGGCCGAGGGCGGCTTGAAAGCGGTGTATAACCTTTTTTCGCAGGAGGGGCACGACATCCGTACTAAAAAGGATGGCTCTGCCTTCTCGGCCGTGACCTATAAGGAAAACGGCCGGCGGTGCAAGGCCGATATTGTGGAGATGACTGCGGTCGTTCTTGATTACGACGATACGCCGGTCGATCCGGTGCTGGCGTTGATCCGGAAGCAGGGCTGGGAGGCTATGGCATACAGCACGTACAGCCATACCTCAAGCGCCCCATGCTTTCGGGTCATCCTGTCTCTCAGCAAGCCCATTCCAGCGGGCGAGGCCGAGGCATTTATGCGGGCGATCGATAACGTGCTAGGTGGCCAAGCCGACCCCGAGGCGATGAAGCTGGCACAAATGTATTACCTGCCGTCGTGCCCCAAGGGCAGCGATCCCTGGATGAAATACATCAAGGGCGCTCCGATCGATACCCAGCAGATCAAGCCGATGAAGGCCAAGAAGCCATGGGATCGCAAGGGGTCGCAATCGGATTCGTCGGGCGACGATAAGGGCCTGACGCCGCGTGACCTTGCTGAGCGTATTAAGGATATGTACGGTAACACTATGGTTTATGTCATGGGCTACCTGCGCGAATACCGCGAAGGGCATTGGGCCAAGATCGAGAAGCAGGTCATGCTCAAGACCATCCTCTCGATGGACGGCAAGCTCAGCAGGCGCAGTGCTGATGAAGTCTACGAGACGCTCAAGACGCTGGTCGCAGCGACTCCGGAGCGCGAGGCAGGGTTCATGCGGCCCGAGCCGCTCGTGTGCGTCAGCAATGGGACTGTGGACCTGAACAGCGGGCGCCTGCTCGAACACGATCCGGATCACTGTCTGATGTGGCAGTTTCCGCTGGAATGGTCGCCGTCCGATCGGCCCGCAGCACCCGAGTGGGATCGGTTCCTGGAGTCGATCTGGGGGGCGTGCCCCGACTTTGCGGATCGGGTGTCCTTCATCGAAGAGTGGCTTGGCTACGTGCTCTTGCCGCACTGCAAGTTCGAGAGGTTCGTCTGGCTTTATGGTCCGGGCGGCAATGGCAAGAGCGTTCTGGCCAATGTGATGTCCGAACTGGCCGGCAGGGGCGGAAAGGAGGCAGTGACGACGTATAACTTGGACGAGTTGGCGCAGATGCCCGTCCGCGAGTCCTTGGCGCGGGCGGTCCTGAACATCTCCTACGACCTGTCCTCGGTGAGTAAGGCGGCCGACGGGCATCTGAAGTCCATTACATCGGGCGAGAAGATGTCCGTGGCGGCCAAGTATGGCCACCCCTACCAGATCACGCCGCGTGTCAAGCTGGTTGCATCGACGAACCGCTTGCCGCGACTGTCCGACACCACCGCAGGATTCACTCGTCGGGCCGTGATTCTGGACTTCCCACGGGTCATTGCCGCCGAGCTGCGCGATCCCAACCTGTTCGATAAGCTCAAGGTCGAGATGGATGCCATCCTGCACCGTGCCATCCTGGGGGCCTTGCGGCTTGTGCAGCGGGGGCGGTTCATCGTGCCAAGTTCCTCGGAGGGTCTGGTGGGAGAGTACGTGGTCAGCCAGGATCCGGTTGCTCGATTCAAGAATGGGCGCCTGAAGGTCGATGATGCCGCCAGGTTGAGTACGCAGGTGGTGTATGCCGAGTATCGAGAATGGTGTTTTGCCAACGGCTACGCACCGATGAATTCGGGATCGTTCTCGCACCGGCTCAAGGAACTGGGCGTGACGATCAAGAAGAGTCATGGCCTGATGATGGCTCGGGTCCGTCTGGTGGACCCAGCGGAGGCGGAGACGGAGACTGGTTCGGCGAAACCCCCGCGCCGTCAGGTCACCGACGAGGAGTTCCTGGACGCAGCGTGACGCGCAATCCCCGAGGCCTAAACCCGGC
>DALYHR010000187.1:0-4960 GCA_031970775.1 Burkholderiaceae bacterium
GGGCGGCAGCGGCCAGCGAGAGGACCGAGCGGACGGATCTGAACTTCATGATGGCAAGACCTCCAGAAGGGGGGGTGAGGGTGGGATCAGGCACAGGTTGGACATGGCCACCGCCGCAGCGGCGACCCGGGGTCAGCGAACGAGTCTAGGTGGGCGTGCGCCGCGGCGACAACGGTGGAATCGCGGGCTGTCAGCCGGCGGCCACGCCATGCCACGGCGCCGGCCATCAGATCCAGCCCTGCCGGGTGGCGTCGGCGAGGGTCAGGTCCAGGCACTTGCGCACCAGGGCCATCATCTCGTCGATCTGGGCCCGGGTCATGACCAGCGGCGGCGCGATGATCATGCGGTCGCCGACGGCGCGCATGATCAGCCCGTTGCCGAAGCAGTGGCCGCGGCAGACCATGCCGACCTCCAGCTCGGACGGGAAGGGCGTGCCGCCGCGCGCACCGGCCTTGTCCTTGACCAGCAGCAATCCCGCCATCATTCCGCAGTGATCGACGTCGCCCACCAGCGGATGCCCGCGCAGCGACTCGAATTGCTCAGCAAGATACGGGCCGACATCGTCGCGCACGTGCTCGACCAGCTTGAGTTGCTGGATCAGCTTGATGTTGGCCACCGCCACCGCCGCCGCCACCGGATGACCGGAGTAGGTGAAGCCGTGGTTGAAGTCGCCCCCCTGCTCGATCAGGACCTTGGCGACGCGGTCGCCCACCATCACCCCGCCCAGGGGCACATAGCCCGAGGTGACGCCCTTGGCGAAGGTCATCAGGTCGGGCTTGCTGCCCATGGTTTCGCAGCCGAACCAGTGGCCGGTGCGGCCGAACCCGCAGATGACCTCGTCGGACACCAGCAGGATGCCGTAGCGGTCGCAGATGCGCTGGATCTCGGGCCAGTAGGTCTCGGGCGGCACGATCACGCCGCCGGCGCCCTGCACCGGCTCGCCGATGAAGGCGGCGATGCGGTCGGGCCCGATTTCGCGGATCTTGTCCTCCAGCCAGCTCGCCGCCAGCCGGCCGAATTCAAACTCGTCCAGCGGCGGCAGCCCTTGGGCCTGACGCTCCAGGTTGTGCTCCAGCCGGTGGGGCTGTCCGATGTGGACGATGTCGGGAATCGGCAATCCGCCCTGCGCGTGCATGTAGCGCATGCCGCTGAGCGAGGCCCCGCCCATCGTCGAGCCGTGATAGCCGTTCCAGCGGCTGATGATCACGCTGCGCTGCGGCTGACCGGCCAGCTCCCAGTAGCGCCGCACCAGCCGAATCACCGTGTCGTTGCCCTCCGAGCCGGAGTTGGCGAAATAGACATGGCTGAATCCCGGCGGGGCGAAGTCCTCGATCAGCGCCTCGGCCAGCGCCACGCTGGGCCGCGTGGTGGTCTGAAAGAAGCTGTTGTAGTAAGGCAGCTCGGTCATCTGCCGGGTCGCGGCGTCGATCAGCTCGCGCTGCCCATAGCCGAGGTTGACGCACCACAGCCCGCTCATCGCGTCGAGGATGCGCTGCCCCTCGCTGTCCTCCAGCCAGATGCCTTCAGCGCGGGTGATGATGCGCGAGCCCTTGGCGGCCAGCGCCTTGAAGTCGGTAAAGGGGTGCAGAAAATGTGCCGCGTCGGCGGACTGCCAGTCGGCGGTGCTGCGCTGGGCATTGAGTTCGGCAAGGGCTGGACGCATGGCGGGGCCTCCTGAATGGGTTGTTATGTCAGACGTGCAGCAGCAGGTGCTCGCGCTCCCAGGGCGAGATCACCTTCATGAATTCGGCGTATTCGATTTCCTTGACCTCGGTGTAGACGGTGATGAACGCCTCACCAAGCACCTCGGCCAGCGCCTTTTCGGCGCGCAGTTTTTCCAGCGCCTCGCCCAGACTGCGCGGCAGCTGGTACTCGCCCAGATAGGCGTCGCCGCGGCATTCCGGGGTGGGTTGGATGCGCTGTTTCATGCCCAGCCAGCCGCAGGCCAGGGTCACGGCCAGCGCCACATAGGGGTTGGCATCGGCACCGATCACCCGGTTTTCGACGCGGCGGGCTGAAGGCTCTGCCACCGGCGAGCGGATGCCGACGGTGCGGTTGTCGGTGCCCCACTGGATGTTGATCGGTGCGGCGGTGAAACGCGCCAGCCGGCGGTAGCTGTTCACATACGGCGCAAACAGCGCCATCGCCGCCGGGATGTAGCGCTGCAGTCCGCCGATGTAGTGGAAGAAGTGCTCGCTGGGCGTGCCGTCCGGGTTGGAAAAGATGTTCAACCCGGTCTGACGGCTCACCACGCTTTGATGGATATGCATCGCACTGCCCGGCTCGCCAGCGATCGGCTTGGCCATGAAGGTGGCGAACATGTCGTGGCGCAACGCCGCCTCACGCACGGTGCGCTTGAAAAAGAACACCTCGTCGGCCAACTGCAGCGGGTGGTCGTGGAAGAAATTGATCTCCATCTGACCGGCGCCGATCTCGTGAATCAGCGTGTCGACGTTGAGCTCCATCTTCTCGCAGTAGTCGTAGACGTCCTCGAACAGCGGGTCGAACTCGTTGACCGCGTCGATCGAATAGGCCTGTCGGGAGGTCTCTGAGCGACCGCTGCGGCCGACCGGAGGCTTGAGCGGGATGTCCGGGTCGGAGTTGCGCGCCACGAGGTAGAACTCCAGCTCCGGAGCGACCACCGGATCCCAGCCCTCGGCCTCGTACATCTCGCAGACGCGCCGCAGCACCGAGCGCGGGGCGAAGGGCACGATGCGGCCGTTGCGGTCGTAGCAGTCGTGAATCACCTGCGCGGTTGGGTCGGTGGCCCAGGGCACGAGACGCACTGTGCCCGGGTCGGGTCGCAGGTGCATGTCGTGGTCGGTCGGGCTGATGACGTCGTAGTAGGGGCCGGCCTGCGGAAAGACCCCGGTCACACCCATCGCCACCACGGCTTCGGGCAGGCGCATGCCGCGGTCCTCGGTGAACTTCTGGCGCGGCAGGATCTTGCCGCGGGCCACACCGGTCAGGTCCGGCACCAGACATTCGATCTCGGTGACACGGCGCTCGTTGAGCCACTGTTCCAGATCGCTGAAGCTGAGGGTATTGCGCGCAACCATCGTTGTTCCCCTGAAGTCATCCCCGGTTCAGGCCAGGGAGTCGAACTCACTGTAACGCGGCTGCCAGCCGCGACGTCGAGTCGCGACGGTCCGCGCCGAATTCGATCAACGGGAGGGGGGGCGGTGCAGATCGCGCCAGCTCTGACAGGCGGCCCCGAAGGCGCGCAGCATCGCCATCGACACCGGATTGCTGGCGGCCTCCCATTCGGGGTGCCACTGCACGCCGAGCAGGAACATGCCTTCGCGGGGCTCATCCAGCGAGAAAGCCTCGACCAGGCCGTCCGGGGCGATTGCCTCGATGCGCAGGCCTTCTGCGAGCTGATTGACGCCCTGGCCGTGCAGGCTGTTGACCTCGATGGTGCCGGCATGACCCAGGCAGCGCTCCAGCAGCCCGCCGGGCTGTACAGCAACGGGGTGTGCCGTCGCGAACTGCTGTTCGACGGGCAGCGACTCGTTTGCACGGTGATCGCGGTATGGGCCGACCTGATGGACGGCCTGATGCAGGCTGCCGCCCAGGGCGACGTTGATTTCCTGAAAGCCGCGGCAGATCGCCAGCAGCGGCATGCGCCGACGAATCGCCTCGCGAATCACCGGCAGCGTCCAGCCGTCGCGGTCGGGGTCGAGCGGCAGGCTGGGGTCGAGCACATCTTCGCCGTAGTGGCTGGGATGCACGTTGGACGGTGAGCCCGTCAGCAGCACCCCGTCGGCCAGGGCGAGCAGATCGGGCACATCGGCCGCCTCGGCGGCCGGCACCATCAGCGGCAGGGCACCCGCCAGCCGGACGGCCATCGCGTACTTGCGGCTCGTCACGAGATAAGGCAAGTCGCCCAGCAGCCGGGTGCAGGCGGGAATCAGTACCACCGGGCGATGACGGGAGCCTGTGTGCATGGCTGCAGTGTAGGCAACGCCCCTTGGGAGATCAATTCGCTGCGGACGGATCCCCCGCCTGCCCCTCGGGCACCCCTTCCGGCCCATTCAAAATTCATGAATGAAAATATTAATATTTTTAAATTGGATATGAAGGAAATTAATCCTGTTATCCAAATGCTTCTGTGAGGGTGATTTATTACCTGTTTTAAATATCTGAAGGTCTCCAGATAAACATATCATCAGGCCTCCATTGGTTGACTTTTTGGGAGTATTGATGGAAATCAAGCTAAAAGGCATTCTTGCCGATATTGAGTCCGGCTCTCCCGATGTGGAAGCCTCAGCGGTCCTGACCATCGATGGTCTGATGCTGGCCTCCGGGTTGCCGCAGCAGATCCACGAAGACCGGATCAGCTCGATGTTCGCTGCCCTGCAGTCGATCGGCCATCGCGCTGGCCGTGAGCTGACCTACGGGGGCCTTGAACAGATCCTGGTGGGCTACGAAAAGGGCCACGCCCTGCTGACACGGGTCGGCCGTGACGCGCTGATCGCAGCCCTGCTCAGGTCCTGTGACGAAATCGACCATGTCATGGAGTTGATGCGTCATGCTGCAGACCGTATCAAGGAAACCATCCGGGCTCATCATCCCTGATTACCCTGATCCCTCATTTGACAGGTATCAATATTCATCGCGGAGAGAATCATGGCTGAGGCACAAATCAAGGGCATATATGCACTGACTCGGGGCATTCTGGAAAATATTCCGCCCTCACAAAAATTCAACGAGAGCGATGCGCAAAGGTTGATTAAAGCCGCTTCGGCTTTGCTGGCGCTGGAAGATGAGCTGGTTCAGGGCTTCTACGACACGATTCAGAGTCACCCGCCGATGGCGGCGATCATCGCCAGCGGTGACCGCAGCGCGCGTGAACTGACGCTGCGCCGCTGGTGGCAGCGCACCCTGTCCGGTCCCTTTGACGAACAGTACTGGGCCTGGCAGACCCTGGTCGGCATGCAGCATGTCCGGGTCGGGGTGA
>DALYHR010000188.1:0-4943 GCA_031970775.1 Burkholderiaceae bacterium
CGCTGTATCACCTGACGATCGAGCCCAACACCCGCTTCGCCATCGACCCGCCCGAGGTGCCCGACGACGACGACGCAGCCGGCATGCTCGACCGCATCACCGAACTGGCCGGTGCAGCCGGGCTGGAACGCTACGAGGTCTCGGCCTGGGCCCGCCCGGGGCATCGCTGTCGCCACAACCTCAACTACTGGCAATTCGGCGACTACCTCGGCATCGGCGCCGGCGCACACGGCAAGCTCAGCTTTGCCCACCAGATCGTGCGGCAGGTGCGCTGGCGCGACCCGGCCACCTACATGGAGCAGGCGCTGGCCGGGCAGGCGATGTCCAACGAGGAGCGCATCACCCGCAAGGCCCTGCCCTTCGAGTTCATGCTCAATGCGCTGCGGCTGCGCGAGGGCTTTGCGCTGTCGACCTTTCTGGAGCGCACCGGCCTGCCGCCATCGAGCCTGGCTGCGGGGCTGGAGCAGGCCGAATCGCGCGGACTGATTCAGCGGGAGGGCGACTGGATCGCCCCGACCGCGCGGGGCTTCGATTTCCTGAGCGATCTGCAGCAGATCTTTCTGTGACTTTTCTGAATCTCTCTTGCCATGACCAATCCCCGCGATGACGACGATGCACCTCCAGCCGGACCGACCCCGTTTGAGTTGGTCGGCGGCGAGGCCCGAGTGCGCGAACTGGTCGACCGCTTCTATGACCTGATGGATCTGGAGCCGTCGTACACCGCCCTGCGCGCCGTGCACGGCCCTTCGCTGGACGATGCGCGCGACAAGCTGTTCTGGTTTTTGTGCGGCTGGCTCGGCGGCCCGCAGCATTACATCGAGCGCTTCGGCCACCCGCGGCTGCGCGCCCGCCACATGCCCTTTGCCATCGGCATCCGCGAGCGCAACGAATGGGTGGTGTGCATGCATCAGGCGATGGAAGAAATCGGCCTGCCCACTGAGCTGATCGATCGCCTCGATCAAAGCTTCCTCGGCACCGCCGACTGGATGCGCAACCGCTAACGGCTGAGGCTAGGCGGTCCGCGCCCGACCCAGCGTGGACCGGTCCAGCAGCACGATCAGCGCTCCGGCGCCGCCGTCCGGGCCGCGCGCCTGCGTAAAGGCCAGCACCTCGCGGCGCTGCATCAGCCAGCTCTGCACCTTGGCCTTGAGCACCGGCTGACGCCCGGGCGAGCCCAGCCCCTTGCCATGGACGACGCGCACGCAGCGCCAGCCCTGACGGGCTGCATGTTCCAGAAACTGCGCCATTGCCTCGCGGGCCTGTTCGCGCGTCAGACCGTGCAGATCGACCTGCCCCTGCACCGCCCAGACCCCGCGCCGCAGCCGGCGCACCACGTCGTCACCGATACCCGGCGCGCCATAGCCCAGCCGCTCGTCGGTTTCCAGCAGCGATTCAGCGTCGAACTCGTCGGACAGGGCATCGCGCATCACCTGCGCTTCGTCGAGCAGCCGCTGTCGCGGCGATGGATCGACCGGCGCCGTGCGATGCAGCACCCGGTCTGACGCCGTCTTGAGCGGACGGATCACCCCGACCGTTCGTACGAACAGCTCGTGATCCCGTTGAGCGTCCGATTTCTGGCGTGCGAGCTCGCGCCGCCGTTCCTGCTCGGCCTCACGCTCGGCAGCCTCGCGCCGGCGCTGCACCGTCATCAGGCGCCCCAGATCGGCCAGCCCGACGCCCCGCTTCCTGCCTTGCACCCGCTGCCTCCGCCACGTGATGAGTGAGGCGGCGCTTATAGCATCAGCTCAGATGCGTCAGGGCAGCGAGGGGAACTCCAGAAATACCCCGACGGTACGCAGCTGTCCGAATCCACCTTGGGCCGGATCACCGACCTGCCCGCTGCGCAGCCCCAGATTCATCGTCGGCCAGCCCAGATTCAGCTCGACTGCGCTGGCGCCATCCCCAACCAGATTGCGCTGATAGCCCAAGCGCACCCTCGTCGGCGTCGCGGCCCCGATCTGTGACGGGACGATGCCGACCCCGAGGCCCGCACGGCGCTGGGGGTTGCCGACGAAGTCGCTGGCTTCGTTCAACGCCACGGTCTGCTGTAGCCACCAGCGCCCGTTGGAACTGCTCCAGGCGGCATCGAGAACCACCTGCGGCTGCAACTGAACTCGGTCCGTCAGCATCAGCTGACCCAGCTCACTGAGACGCTGAGCACTGGCCCGATTCGCCGGGCTCGGGTCATTCATCAGACTTGGATAGACCAGGGTGGGCCGATTGACATTCATCACCGTCACACCGAGGTGCCGACCGCCGTCGCCCAGAGTGGTCCCCAGATCGATGCCGACCGCCTGGCTAAGTGCCACAGGCGCCCCAGGCACCAGAATCGGATTGGCCAGGTTCGGGTCTGCAGCCACCGAGCTGCCCACCAACACCTGCCGCGATAGCTGCGCCAGATAGCTGTTGACGCGCAAACCCAGATCCATCAGACCCAGCGTAGCGTTGTAGCCCACCCCCAGCCGCTGAACCCGGGCTGCACGCAGATCTACCCCGACACGACTGGTGCGGAACTGCACGCTGCGCTGACTCAACACCGCCACCGAGGCCAGATCCATTCCCATCGCTGCTCGACCTGATTCGTGGCCACGGACGTCGCTACCCGCCTCCTCCGCGCTGTCGCTCGAGAGGTCTTCACCCCAGGAGCTCAGAATGTCCTCATCCTCTCGCCGATAGGACGACAGTCGAAATGACCGAGTATCACGGCTAACCCATCCGTGATAGAAGTAATCGACTCCAAACTCACCAAAACGATTCTCAGAAGGAGAATCAACCCCTTCTAATGACATATCAATACTCAGCGTGAGATAGGCATCGTGCCTCAGGTCATGAATACTTTGAAAACTCGTCGGAATGGCTGCCCGACAGATTTCAACCACAAAGATCCCTAGTGCAAGGCCTGTCCATAGGCGCTGCACTGCTCTAGACCCACCCATTCCGAATCCCCCGGAACAACATTCACTGATCGCATCGGTCGGGACGTTGATTCGCCCCGTACCCCGGGGTTGAATCTAATGACCCCCTCAGTCTGGGTGTATCAGTGCAGCCAATTCACCACGGAATAATTCACAGGCCAACACAATGCAGATGTATCCGGGGGTCAGTTACAACAGAATCTAAAGCAGGCCGCGTTCGACGAACGAGACCGAGCCCTCGCGCCCCACCACTACGTGGTCGAGCACCCTGACGTCGATCAGCGCCAAAGCAGCGCTGAGCTGCCGGGTCAGGTGCTCGTCGGCCCGTGAGGGCTCAGCCACGCCGCTGGGGTGGTTGTGGGTGAGGATCACCGCAGCGGCGTTGAGCGCCAGCGCCTGCTTGAGCACCTCGCGCGGGTAGACGCTGGTCTGGCTCAGCGTGCCGCGGAACATCTCCTCGAAGCGGATCAGCCGGTGCTGCGCATCAAGAAACAGCACCGCGAAAACCTCGTGCGGACGATCGGCCAGCTGGAGCTGAAGGTAGTCGCGCACCACACCGGGTGAATCAAAGACAGGTCGGCGCTGCAGTTCGCCCTGCATCGCCCGCCGAGCCAACTCCATCACCGCCAGCAGCTCGGCGCGCTTGGCGGACCCACCCAGACCGCGCACGGTGCGCAACGCGTCAGGCTCGGCCCGGAGCAATCCGGATAGTCCGCCAAAGCGATCGATCAGCGCCTGAGCCATCTCCAGCACACCCTGCCCCTTCAGACCGGTGCGCAGCAGGATCGCCAGCAATTCGACGTCGGACAGACTCTGCGGCCCGCCCTGCAGCAGCTTCTCGCGGGGACGCAGAGCCGCAGGAATCTCCTTCATGATCCGCCCCCCTAAAATCGCGCCAGTCTAACGATGACAGGATGTCCCCCGTGCCCCAGGTCCAAGCCCATTCCTTCCTGACCCTGCACTACCGGCTGAGTGGTCCGGATGGCCAGGCCATCATCGACACCTTTGCCGAACAGCCCGCCACGCTGACGCTGGGCAGCGGTGTCCTGGCCCCGGCGCTCGAAGCCCGCCTGATCGGACTGGAAGAAGGCACGCGCACTCGCATCAGCCTGCCGGCAGGAGAAGCCTTCGGCCCGCGCAGCCCTGAGATGGTGCAGCGCCTGAAGCTCTCGGTACTGCGCCAGATGGGCGATCCGGACGAGGACTACCAGGTCGGCGACGTGGTGCAGTTCCCCACCCCGGACGGTCAGGGCCTGTTCGCTGGCGTGATTCGCGCCCTGGGCATGTCAACCGACGGCGGCGACTGGGTCGACCTGGACTTCAACCATCCGCTGGCGGGCCAGCCGGTGGAGTTCGAGGTTCAACTGATTGGAGTGCTGTGATGGTCATGGACGAGATCGTTCTGGCCCAGCCGCGCGGCTTCTGCGCCGGAGTCGACCGGGCCATCGAGATCGTCGAACGCGCTCTGGCGCGCTTCGGCGCTCCGATCTACGTGCGCCACGAGATCGTGCACAACACCTACGTGGTCAATGATCTCAAGGCCAAGGGGGCGATCTTCATCGAGGAACTCTCCGAAGTGCCGGCCGGTGCGACGCTGGTGTTCAGCGCCCACGGCGTCAGCCAGGCGGTGCGGCGCGAGGCGGCTGAGCGCGGCTTTCAGCTCTTCGACGCCACCTGTCCGCTGGTGACCAAGGTGCACATCGAGGTAGCCAAGCTGCACCGCGAGGGCTACGAGTTCGTGATGATCGGCCACAAGGGCCACCCGGAAGTCGAAGGCACGATGGGCCAGCTCGATGGCGGCATCCATCTGGTCGAGGACGTCGAGGACGTCGCCCGGGTAGCGGTGCGCGACCCGGCGCGGCTGGCAGTGGTCACCCAGACCACGCTGTCGGTCGACGATGCAGCCGAGATCATGGCGGCACTGCGCTTGCGCTTTCCGCTGTTGCGCGAACCCAAGAAGCAGGACATCTGCTACGCCACCCAGAACCGCCAGGACGCCGTCAAGGTGCTCTCCAGCGAGGTCGACGT
>DALYHR010000189.1:0-4868 GCA_031970775.1 Burkholderiaceae bacterium
ACCCACGGCATGCCGCTGAACATGTCGGGCAAGTGGTTCAAGGTCGTGTCCTACGGCCTGAACGCCGCCGAAGACATCGACTACGACGCGATGGAGCGTCTGGCCCACGAGCACAAGCCCAAACTGATCATCGCCGGCGCCTCGGCCTTCGCGCTTCGCATCGATTTCGAGCGCTTCGCCAAGGTCGCCAAGGCCGTCGGCGCGTATCTCTGGGTCGACATGGCGCACTACGCCGGCCTGATCGCGGCTGGCGTCTACCCGAACCCGGTGCCGCACGCCGACGTCGTCACCACCACCACGCACAAGACCCTGCGCGGTCCGCGCGGCGGCCTGATCCTGATGAACGACGAGGCGATCGCCAAGAAGATCAACTCGGCGATCTTCCCCGGCATCCAGGGCGGCCCGCTGATGCACGTCATCGCCGGCAAGGCCGTGGCACTGAAGGAAGCGCTGTCGCCCGAGTTCAAGGCCTACCAGGAACAGGTCGTCAAGAACGCCGCTGTGATGGCCGATACGCTGACCGCCCGCGGCCTGCGCATCGTCTCCGGCCGCACCGAAAGCCACGTCATGCTGGTCGATCTGCGCCCGAAGAACCTCACCGGCAAGGAAGCCGAGGCGCTGCTGGGCCGTGCCCACATCACCTGCAACAAGAACGGCATCCCGAACGACCCGCAAAAGCCGATGGTCACCAGCGGCATTCGTTTGGGTTCACCGGCGATGACGACGCGCGGCTTCAAGGAAGAACAGGCCCGCCTGGTCGCCAACCTGATCGCCGACGTGCTGGAAGCGCCGAACGATGAGACCGTGATCGAGCGCGTCAAGGCGCAGGTCGCTCAGCTGACGCGCGACTTCCCGGTGTATCGCTGATTTGTTGCTGAGCATTCGCTGAACCCGCCGTGCGCTGCCCTTTCTGCAATCACCCCGAAACCCAGGTCGTCGAGACCCGGGAATCGGACGAAGGGGTGGCGATCCGGCGACGCCGGCGCTGCCATCAGTGCGACAAACGCTTTACCACCTATGAGCGGGCCGAACTGGCCCTGCCCTCGGTGGTGAAGAAAAACGGCGCTCGCACCGACTTCGATCGTTCGAAGCTGCGGGCTTCGATGCAACTGGCGCTGCGCAAACGCAATGTCAGCGTCGATCTGATCGACCATGCCGTCGACCAGATCGAGACGACGCTGCGCTCTGGCGGTATCAGCGAGATTCCCAGCGCCCGCATCGGCGAGTTGGTGATGCGCGAACTCAAGCGCCTCGACAAGGTGGCCTACGTGCGCTTCGCCTCGGTCTACCGGCAGTTTGAGGACGTGGACGAGTTCAGCCGACTGATTCAGGAAATCTGAACCTGCTCCTGCAGCCTGAGCCTTTCAGGCCCGGCATTTGCCGGCGGAGGACCCCCCAAATCCCCCCTCATGGGTGTGTGAAGCGGCAACCCACAGCTTCGACACTCTCTGGCAGTGATTTCCACTTCAGGAGCACTGCCGTGAACTCCCGCCCCGTCCACGCCACCGGTTCAACGCCCCCCAGCCAAGGCTGGACGCTGATCGAGAACCTGATCGTTCTGACGATTCTTGGGCTGAGTCTGTCGCTGGCCCTGCCGGGTTTCGGGGACTATCTGCTGCGACGACGGCTCGAGGGCACCTCGCAGCAACTCGTGGCCGATCTGCAGGAACTGCGCAGCCGCACCGTCGCAGCCGGACAGCCGCTGCGGCTGCGTTTTCAGTCCGACACCCGAGCGACCTGCTACCTGATCCACACCGGCGACGCGGACAGCTGCAGTTGTCTGATCGCCGATGCCGCTTCGCCCTGCCGCAACGACAGCCAGATCCTGCGCAGCTCGACCGTCCCGCTGGCTTCCGGACTGAGGCTGAACAGCAATGTCGCATCCGCGCTGGTCGATCCGCGACACGGCACCTTCAGCCCGGCGCTCAGCATCGAACTCGGCCCCAGCGATGGCAGCCTGCGAATGCGCCACGTCGTCAGCATCCTGGGGCGCGTCCGGCTGTGCATGGCCAGCGGTCGCATCGGCACGATTCCAGCCTGCTGAGTCGGATCATGAAGCTTGCCATGGTCCCACAGCCATCGAAGGGCTGGACGCTGATCGAGCTGCTGATCGCCGGCGCCGTCGCGGCCCTGCTGGCGATGATGAGTCTGCCGGCCCTGCAATCAGCCCTGCTGCGGGCACGGCGGACCGAAGCAATGACGGCGCTGATCCAGATTCAGCAGGCCCAGGAGCGCTTTCGGTCCCAGGCCCCCTTCTACAGCGCCACCCTCGGGCGCGGCGGGCTGGAACTGCCCGAGTCGACGCCGCGCTATCGCCTGCAGATCGAGCTACCGGCCGGGCTGGAATCCACCGATCACCGCGCCTTGGCAGTGGCTCAAGGCACCCAGCAGGCTGATCAGCCCTGTCAGATCCTTGCGCTGATTCTGAGCGCCGGAAACGTGCAGCAACGCTCCGGTCCGACGGCTGCCCTGGACAACGGCGAAGCCGATAACCGACGCTGCTGGGGGATGTAACCATGACGATTCAATCGTCAGGCTCAGCGAGAGGCAGCAGTCTGATCGA
Organism: Burkholderiaceae bacterium; assembly: GCA_031970775.1. Taxonomy (GTDB): domain Bacteria; phylum Pseudomonadota; class Gammaproteobacteria; order Burkholderiales; family Burkholderiaceae_C; genus Sphaerotilus. Next base: position 2,564 of record DALYHR010000189.1, read on the forward strand.
ACTGCTGGTGGCGATCGGCCTAGGCCTGGTAGTGCTGCTGGCGGCCGCTACCTTGCTGATGTCCCAGCTCGACGAGCATCGTCGACTGCAGACCGAGATCCGCGTGGTGCAGGAGCTGCGTGCCGTGGCCGACCTGATCGCCCGTGACCTGCGACGTGCGGGCTACTGGGGGCGAGCGGTCGACGCCGTCCGTTCCCCGGGTCAGCCGGCCAACTCCACCGCTGCACTCAACCCCTATGCCGGGCTGTCACTGCCCAACGCCTCCCGCATGGGCTATAGCTACAGCCGGGACCCCACGGAAAACCAGCGTGCCGATAGCAACGAACGCTTCGGCCTGCGCTTGAACACCGGCAACCGCACGGCCGACCTACGGATTGGCGGCAACGGCCTCGACCCGCTCGACACCGACAGCTGGCAGGCGCTGACCGACCCAGGGACGGTGCGCATCACCCTGGTCCGCCTCACCCCCTTTGTGCAGGAGATCTCACTGCTGTCGCACTGTCCGATCGCCAGCTGTCCCGCGGGCTCATCAGCCTCCTCAGACTGCCCGCCGCGACGGGTACAGCGCAGCGTGATGATCGAAATCGAGGGCGAGTCGGCGCTGCGACCCGGCCTGCGACGCCGCGCCATCGCCCTGAGTACTCTGCGCAACGACGAGCTGATCGGAGCCTGCCCATGACCCCCCAACGCGGCCTGGCGGTCCTGCCCGTGATCAGCCTGCTGCTGATCGGCCTGAGCGTTCTGACCCTGCTGTCAAGCCGTGCCCAGTGGGCTGAATGGCGCAGCGGCGCCGGGCTGATCAGGGCCCGAATCGCCTTCGAGGCGGCCGAAGCCGGTCTGACGTACGCGACACTGGCCCTTTCTGAACCGACTACTGCAGCATCGACAGCCGCCTCGCTGCCCGGCTGCAGCGCCTCGGCTCCCCCGCGATGCGTGGCGGAGCGCGCCCCGGCAACCGGCTGGCTATGCCAATGCGGCCCGCAGTCATCGCTACCCGAGCCCACCCCGGCTGACCCCGATACGGATCGACCCGCCTTTATGACCCGCGTCGAAGCCCTGACTCAACCCGGTCGGGTCGAAATCATCAGCACGGGCTGCTCCAGTGTCGCCCGCGGTTGCGGAGGTCAGCGTCCTGCCGATGCCAGCGCCAGCCTGCGTGCCGTGCTGATCACGATCGGCGCACCATCGACCATCCCCGAGGCCACCCTGAGCGCTCGCGGCTCGGTTCAACTTCGCGGCGGTACTTGGGTCATGCACACCAGCGCCGACCCCACCAGCCTGACGGTGGACGCCGGACTGGCGATTTCTATGGATGGCCGCTCCGGGCTACAAGGCGCCCCCGGCACCCCATCCGAGTCAACCCGCATCGAATTCGATCCGGCCTGGGTACAGGCCCGCTTCGACGATCACGTGATCGGACTCTTCGGGATGCCCCCGAGCCGGCTGGCCCGGCTGCCGCAGTGGCTGAAGCCGACCTGCACGCCGACGTGTACCGTGGCAGAGCTGAGCGCCCTACAAACTGCGACTGCCGGGCAGGCCCGGCTGATCTGGGTCGACGGGGATCTGCATCTATCGACCCCAGTCCCGGCCAATCTGGGCACCGCCAGCCGCCCCATCCTGCTCATCGTCACCGGTCGACTGATGCTGGAGGGGCCGATTTCACTGGTCGGTTGGGTCATCGCCGGTCAGACCCTGAGTTGGCAATCCGTTACGGCTGGGGCTCTTCAGGGGGCCGCTCAGGTGCTGGGTGAGGTGTCGATCGACGGCGCGCTGTCACTGAGCTACGACCGTGCCGTACTTCAGGCCCTGGTCACGGAAACCGGCACTCGGGTCCGAGTCCCGGGCAGCTGGCGGGATCACACCCCATGAGACCCATCCCAACGCACGCCCGACAGAAGCAGCGCGCCATGGCCCTGCTCGAAGCGCTGATCGCACTGCTCGTCTTGAGCATCGCGCTGAGCGGGCTTCTTCAGCTCAATCTGCTGCTGCGCCAGGGTGCCGATCTGTCCCGTCAGCGCAGTGCAGCCCTGCGTCTGGCGGGCTCGACACTGGAAGCCCTACGCTCCCCCATTCAGCCCCTCCTCCCCGATGTGCCAGACCCGGAGGCCCGCTTCCTGAGCACACTCCAGGTTGACCCCGGCCCGGACGGCATGCAGTTTGCCGGCCTGGGGAGTCGGGCGGTGCGCAGCACCGTGTCCTGGGCCGACTCGCGCGGTCAGCCCCAGCAGGTATCGTTGGTGACGCTGTTACCGCCTGCCGACCCAGACGGCCTGTTGAGTGCCGCACTGCTGCCTCTGCGCTCGGC
>DALYHR010000190.1:0-4866 GCA_031970775.1 Burkholderiaceae bacterium
AGCGACGAAGTGGTCTGTCTGGTCGCTGCCGACCACCCGGCGGTGCGCGACCCGGCGCGCTGGAATGAGGAGCGCTATCTGGCCTGCGAACACATCGCCCCGACCCCGCTGCATCCGGGCGCGCGGGGCGTGATCGACGATCATCTGGCCGCGCTCGGGCTGAACCGATCCATCGCGGTGCGCTGCGGGCATTTCAGTCTGGTCGCCCCGATGGTGGCTTCGAGCCGGTTGGTACTGACCACCGGCCGGCTCTGGTGCCGGGCGCAGGTGCGCTCCTTGCCGCTGGTCATCGTGCCTTGTCCGATACCCTTTCCCCCCATGGCCTACTACCAGCTCTGGCATGACCGTACCCACGCCGCCGCCTCGCTGCGCTGGGTGCGCGAGACGGTGCGCGACGTCGCTCGCTCCCTGGTCCCTCCGGTGTCAGGGGCAGCGGCATGAGCGCGGCGCTTTCAACGCTTCACCGCCCCGGGCTGGCGCTCTACGGCGACCTGCTCGACTTTCCGACCCTGCCGGCGCTTGAAAATCCCGCCGAACCGGGCAGCGTGCGCTGGCGTCCCGGTCACTGGCTGCTGATCGACCCGAGCGGCCGCATCGTCGGCGCGCAGGAAGAAGACCCCGGCCCGCTGTGGCAGCGCGAGCGCCATGACGGCCGGCTGATCCTGCCCGGCTTCATCGACACCCATCTGCACGCCGGGCAGCTCGATGTGATCGGCGCCTGGGGCAGCGCGCTGCTCGACTGGCTGGAGCGCTACACCTTCCCGGCCGAGGCGCGCATGGCCGAGCCCGCGCATGCCGCGCGCATCTCGGCGTTGTTTCTCGACGGGCTGCTGGCGGCGGGCACCACCGCCGCGATGGCCTTTCCGACCGTGCATCGCAGCAGCGTCGAGGCGCTGTTCGGGGCCGCGCAGGCGCGCGGTATGCGGCTCATCACCGGCAAGGTGCTGATGGACCGCCATGCGCCCGACTTTCTGCGCGACGACGTGGTGTTGGCCGAGCGCGACTGCCTCGATCTGATCAGCCGCTGGCACGGCCGCGACCGGTTGGCCTACGCAGTTACACCGCGCTTTGCCGTGACGTCCAGCGAGGCGCAGTTGGCGATGGCCGGCGCGCTGATGTCGGCTGCGCCGGGTCTGTACATGCAAACCCACGTGGCCGAGAACCGCGACGAGGTGCGCTGGGTGGCCGAACTCTTCCCGCAGGCGCGCAGTTATCTCGATGTCTATGAGCGCTTCGGTCTGCTCGGGCCACGCGCCATGCTGGCGCATGGCATCTGGCTGGATGAACGCGATCGCGCTCTGATGCACGACCATGGTGCGGCGATCGCCTTTTGCCCCTCGTCGAACCTGTTTCTGGGCAGTGGCCTGTACGACTGGGCCGAGGCGCGCCGGCTCGGCGTGGCCACGTCGGTGGGCTGCGACGTGGGCGGCGGCACCGGGCTGTCGATGACGCGCACCCTGGCCGACGGCTACAAGGTGCAGGCGCTGGCCGGCCGGCGCGTTACCGCCTGGGCGCTGCTGCACGCTGCCACCCGGGGCGCGGCCGAAGCGCTCGGGCTGGCGCATGAAATCGGCTCGCTGGAGCCCGGCTGTCTGGCCGACGTGGTGGTGTGGGAGCGCGCTGTCAGCCCCATCGAGCATCATCGGCAGTCAGTGGCGCAGGACTTGCATGAGTCGATCTTTGCGTGGCTGACCGTGGCGCATGAGGCGCATGTGGTCAGCACGCGGGTGGCTGGGGAGGAGCGTTGGCGCCGACCCGGCGGGATCTCCGCATAAGCCCTGAGCTGCAAGTGTTCTGCAAGTGTTCTGCCCGAGCCTGTTGACCCCATGACCTCGAAGATCCGAATCTCCCCCCCGCGCCTGGAGTTGCGCGGCATCACCAAGCAGTACCCGGCGGTGCGTGCCAACGATGCCATCTCCCTTCAGGTCGCTGCCGGCCAGATCCACGCCGTGCTGGGCGAGAACGGCGCCGGCAAGTCCACCCTGATGAAGATCATCTACGGCGCCACCCGTCCGGATGCCGGCGAGATCCGCTGGAACGGTGAGCCTGTCTCGGTGCACAGCCCGGCGATGGCGCGCCAGCTCGGCATCAGCATGGTCTATCAGCACTTCTCGCTGTTCGACACGCTCACCGCCGCCGAGAACGTTTGGCTCGGTCTGGACCGTTCGCTGTCGCTGCCCGAGGTGACCCAGCGCATCCGCGAAGTGGCCGAGAGCTACGGGCTCGAGGTCGATCCGCTGCGACCGGTTCACACGCTCAGCGTGGGCGAGCGCCAGCGCATCGAGATCGTGCGGGCGCTGCTGACTCAGCCGCAGCTGCTGATCCTGGATGAGCCGACCTCGGTGCTGACGCCGCAGGCGGTCGACAAGCTCTTTGTGACGCTGCGCCAACTCAGCCGCGAAGGCTGCAGCATCCTCTACATCAGCCACAAGCTCGACGAGATCCGCAGCCTCTGTCACCACTGCACGGTGCTGCGCGGCGGCAAGGTGACCGGCGAGGTCGATCCGACCCGTGAATCCAACGCCAGTCTCTCGCGGCTGATGATTGGCGATGAGCCGCCCCGGCTGGTCGCCCGGCCCTATCACGCCGGCCCGACCGTGCTGCAGGTGCGCGGGCTCGATCTGCCTCAGAACGACCCGTTTGGGGTCACGCTGTCCGCCGTCGAGCTCGATGTGCGCGCCGGCGAAATCGTCGGCATCGCCGGGGTGTCAGGCAACGGGCAACAGGAGCTGATGGCAGCGCTCTCGGGTGAAGACCCGCGCGCGCCGGCAGGCAGCATCGTGCTGGGCGAGGTCGATATCTCGCGCAGCAGCCCGCGCCGTCGCCGGGGCCTCGGGCTGCACTTCGTGCCCGAGGAGCGACTGGGGCGTGGCGCCGTGCCGACCCTGTCGCTGGCCCAGAACACCCTGCTGACTCGTTCCGAGCCGATCAACCGCACCACCGGCTGGCTCGATCTGGCGCGCAGCCGGGCGATGGCCGCCGTGCTGATCGAGCGCTTCAAGGTCAAGGCCAGCGGGCCGGATGCGGCCGCGCGCTCGCTGTCAGGCGGCAATCTGCAGAAATTCATCGTCGGCCGCGAGATCGAGGCACGGCCCCAGCTGCTGCTGATCGCTCAGCCGACCTGGGGGGTGGATGTCGGCGCGGCCGCGCAGATTCGGCAGGAGCTGCTGGCGCTGCGCGATGCAGGCTGCGCTGTGCTGGTGGTCAGCGAGGAGCTCGACGAGCTGTTCGAGATCTGCGATCGCCTGCAGGTGATCGCGCAGGGCAGGCTATCGCCGCCGGTGCTGGCGGCCGACACCACCCGCGAGACCATCGGTCAATGGATGTCCGGGCTGTGGCCCGCTGCCGGGGAGGCTCGCCATGCTGAGGCTTGAAGTTCGTCCACAGCCCTCGCGGCTGATGTCGCTGGCCTCGCCGCTGATCGCCCTGGTGCTGACGGTGGTGATCGGCGTAGGGCTGTTCATCGTGCTGGGCAAGGACCCGCTGCGCGGTTTGCAGATGTTCTTTGTCGAGCCGATGCGCAATGCCTACGCGCTGTCCGAGCTGGGCATGAAGGCTGCGCCGCTGGTGCTGATCGGGTTGGGGCTGGCGCTGTGCTTCCGCTCCAATATCTGGAACATCGGTGCCGAGGGGCAGTTCGTGGTCGGTGCGCTGGCGGCCGGCTGGGTGGCCATGCAGGCCGGGCCGGGCAGTTCACGCTGGATCGTGCTGGCGATTTTGCTGGCCGGGGTGCTGGGCGGCATGGTCTGGAGCGGGGCGGTGGCGCTGCTGCGCGATCGCTTCAACGCCAGCGAGATTCTGGTCAGCCTGATGGGGGTCTATGTGGCTGAGCAGCTGCTGGGCTATCTGGTCTATGGCCCCTGGAAGGACCCCAACGGCTACAACTTTCCGCAGACCATCCTGTTCGACCGCATCACCCAGATTCCCCGCCTGTTTGACGGTCTGCGCGCCAATATCGGTCTGCTGATCGCGCTGGCCGCAGTGGGGCTGATGTGGGCCTTTCTGTTCCGCACCTACCGGGGCTTTGCGCTGCAGGTGGGCGGGCTGGCGCCGGCGGCGGCGCGTTACGCCGGCTTTTCGTCGCGCAGTGCGCTGTGGAGTGCGCTGCTGATCTCGGGCGGGCTGGCCGGGCTGGCCGGGGCGCTGGAAGTGGCCGGCCCGATCGGGCAGCTCACGCCCTATGTGCCGGCCGGCTACGGCTTTGCCGCGATCATCGTCGCCTACGTTGGGCGGCTGCATCCGGTGGGCATCGTCTTTTCAGCGCTGCTGATGAGCCTGTTTTTCATCGGCGGTGAGCTGGCGCAGTCGCGCATGGGCCTGCCCAAGTCGATCACCGGCGTCTTTCAGGGCCTGCTGCTGTTTGCGCTGCTGGCCTGCGACACGCTGATCCATTACCGACTCACCCTCGGCCCGCGCCGGAAAGGACCGGTCACACCATGAATGAGATGGCTTTGCTGCTGGGCTCGACGCTCAGCGCTGGCACCGTGCTGGCCATCGCAGCGCTGGGGCTGCTGATCAATGAGCGCGCTGGTGTCATCAACCTCGGGGCCGAGGGGCTGATGCTGGTGGCGGCGATTGCCGGCTTTGCCACGGGGGTGCATACCGGCAGCGATGGGCTGGCCCTGGCTGCAGGCATGGTGGCCGGGGCGCTACTGGCTGCGGTATTCGGGCTGCTGGTGATCTGGCTGAACACCAATCAGTACGCCACCGGGCTGGCGCTGAGCCTGTTCGGCGCCGGCTTTTCGGCCTTCGTTGGCATCGAATACACCCAGCGCCAGCTGGGCGAGCGCTTCAAGCTGCATCTGGCCGGACTGTCCGATCTGCCGCTGATCGGGCCGGCGCTGTTCCAGCAGCATCCGATGGTCT
>DALYHR010000191.1:0-1308 GCA_031970775.1 Burkholderiaceae bacterium
GTTTTGACCGTAGGCCACGAACACTTCGCCCGACTCGACCAGTTCCATCGCGATGGTGCGGGTCATCGAGGAGCCATCGGCGCCTTCGGCCAGCACGTAGCGGGCCTTCTTGTAGTCAACGCCGCACATGTCGAACAGCAGCTTCAAAGGCACGCCGGTGAACTCGCTGCAACTGACCATGCCGTGGGTGTACTGCACGGTCGGCACAGCCACATTGCCCCATTCGACGGCGGTGTTGGCGCCGCACTCGATGAAGTGGAAGCGCGACACGCTGGGCAGACGCATGATCTCGTCCATCGTGAAGACCTTGGGCGTCTTCATCAGCGAGGCGTCAGAGCCGTTGAGCATCAGACGATGCTTGGACGGGTCGATGTCCCACCAGCCCTGGTGATGCCGCTCGAAGTGCAGGCCGCTGGGCGTGACGATGCCGAACAGCGATTGCAGCGGCGCAAACGACACCGAGGCCTGCGCGGTCTGAGTCAGACCCGGGCTCTGGCGGCGCTGCACGTTGGCTTCGTACTGCGAGGGCTTGCCGTAGCCCTCCATCGCCACCGGGCGACCCAGCCCGGTGCTGTGCTCGGGCAGGGTCAGGATGTTCGGATCGCCCCCTTCGGGCGGAACCGGATTCGACTGGGCCAGAGCGGCAGGCGCTGCAGCGGCCGCGCCACCGGCCAGGGCGGCGGCAAAGGCGCCGCGCACGAAGTCGCGACGACCCTGCTTGGCCTCGGCAAAGACGGTGCGCACACCGTCCTGATCGAGAAAGTTCTCCGGGGCCTTGATCAGCCGGCCCGTTGGCTTTCCGTCAAATTGCACGGGTTCTCCTTGAGGAAGATTCAAATGCCCGACGGGTCTTCAGACCCCATCGGACTCTGTGGATCCTGGATGGCCAGACACAACTGCAGCACCTTGTCGCTGACCACCCGATAGAGCATCTCGGACCCCTTGCGCCGTCTCACCAGCACTCCCGACCGATACAGCGTGGCCAGATGCTGGGACAGGTTGGGCTGGGTCGTCTCGATCCGGTCAAGCAACTGCTTGACGTTCAGCTCGGACTGCCCCAGCGTGCAGACGATCCGCAACCGGATCGGCGCCGCCAGCAGCGCGAATAGTTCCGCTGCAATTTCATAGACGCGATCCGACTCACGACCCTGGTCGCTTGAGACACCCATCGAAATTATTATATAAGAACGTACAAATATTACACAGACTTCAGACTGGATCGAGTCAGTAAAAACACTGAGTCCGCCCTGAAGTGTGTTACCGGATGCAGCCTTCGCCCGTTCAGCGCCGGCGGCCGATCAGCCGCAC
>DALYHR010000191.1:1408-4847 GCA_031970775.1 Burkholderiaceae bacterium
GCGCCTTGTCGACCCCCTGGGCCGAGTAGTCGAGCGTGGTCACGGTCATGCCCTGCCCGGCCAGCCAGACTCCGTTGCGCCCTTCACCATCGCCCGGCACCAGCACCCGGCTGCCCGGGCTCAGGCGACCCTCGACCTGCATGCGCAGAAATTCATTGGGCAGGGTGCCGTACTTGTAGTCCGGACCGGCGTAGCGTTCATCCCAGAAGTGCTGCATGGCAAAGGGGGCAAGAAAAGGTTGGCAGAGATATGGCAGTTCAGAGCTCTGCATGCAAACGCAATGCCAGCACATCGACCGGACCGCGCGCCGCATTGAAGGCTGGGTTGCGGATGTGCTGCCAGTCAAGCGTCACCGCGAAATCGTGACCCAACCCGACGCTGTAATAACTCTCGGCGATCGTCTCAGGGGCGTAGTCGAGCATGCCGTCGCCGATAAAGAAGGAAATCCCGCCCGCGGCCAGAAAGCGCCGTCGGTCGGCTGACAGGCCGTTGCGGGCCAGCGCCACGCCGACGCCATCGTCCGGGCGCCCCCATCGACTGCCTTGCATCGACAGCCCGAGCGACAGCGAGTTGTCGACTTCGGTGAAGGCATGGGTTTCGGTCTGACCATCGGCCTGCATGGCGCGCAGGAACAGACCGGTGTCGGGCCCGAGCGCCTGCTCCAGATTGAGTCCGAGGCCCTGCTTGAACTGCTCGCTGCGCCGGGAAGCCAGCAAGGCATCCGGCCCGCTGTAGTTGCCGGGATGCGCCTGCAACCAGCTCAGCGCATCCTCGAAGCGAGCCAGCACTGCCCGGTTACGCCAGACCATCAGCCGAACGGCACCCGGCTGATCACCGAGGTGATGGTTGTGCTCAACCTCGAGCTGATCGCCGTAGTGAATCGCCAACGCCGGGTCGACCGGCAACCCGTTTGGATCTCTCGGCCCGGTCATCCGCCCGAAGCGCAACGCCCAGTCGCCACGAATCCATTCACCCATCGCCCCCCAACCAAAGCCGCGCGCATCGGCCGCGTAGTCGTAGGCGGCGTAGGTCCAGTGGCTCCAGTTCATGAACTGGGTCCGCGGGTCCTTGGCGTAGCGATTGGGGTCGATCACGTCCAGGGTCGAGAAATTGCCGACCGTCAGGGTGAATCGGTCATGGCTGAGCCGGCCGGCCAGCTGATTGAATCCCGACGAAATCGTCTCGATCTCGCCGCCGAGCTGCCAGGTCTGGCGCAGGAACAGGCGCTGTCGATACAGCATGAGATCCGTCCCGGCGGCGCGGGTGATCTCGCCGTTGGTAAAGCCCCCCAGCCCGACCAGATTGCCGGTAAAAGGCACGCCCGAAGCCGCCTCGACATTCAGGTACAGCTCGCCACCGCGCCAGGGACGCCAGCCCGGCATCGCCGTGGCGCTGAAGGTGTACATCGAGTCGGCAGCGGCGGTCAGGCTGTTCGGCCCCGAGGCCTGCGCGCCAAAGGCACGGTGACGCTGCGTATTCCAGGTGGACTGGGCATGGAACTGCCAGGTCTCTTCGAGCGGCTCATCGCCTTCAGCCGCCCGGGCGACCGGGGCAAAGAGGAGGCCGGCAGCTGCCGTGAGCCCGAGGGACAGCCATCCTGCGCAGCGCAGGCGGGTGAATGCAGGTTGTGTCATGGCGCGAATTGTCGGGCCGGGCTATTGCTACGCCATGACAACTGCGGCGCGACGGCCTTCAGCGTGGCGTTTCATCCGGCTCGATCTGCTTGAGGCGGCGGTAGAGCGTCCGCTCGCTCATGCCAAGCTTGCGCGCCAGCTCGCTGCGGCTGCCGCGATGAGCGCGCACGGCCGCTCTCAGCGCATCGAGTTCAAGCAGAAACATCGACCCGGAAAAACTCGAAGAGTCGAGCGCTGACGGGCCGGCAGGCCGGGCGATCGCTGTGCCGGCAGCCGAGGACGGAACCGGCCCGCGCAGGGCTTCCGGATCGATCGCTTCTTCGACATGGGCCGCTTCGGCGGTGTGGCCATCGCACAGCAGGCTGACCCGTTCCAACAGGTTGCGCAGTTCGCGCACATTGCCCGGGAAGGGGTGCGCAGCCAGCCGCGCCATCGCGGATTCGGACAGCGCCAGTGGCCGCTCTCCGGCGATGCGACCCAGCAGCGCCGGCACCAGCAGGGGCAAATCCTCCAGGCGCTCGCGCAGCGGCGGCAGGTAGACCGGGAAGGTGCTGAGCCGGAAATACAGATCCTCGCGGAACTGCCCGGCCGCCACCATGGCGCGCAGATCGCGGTGAGTGGCCGAGACGACGCGGATATCAGCATGACGCCAGTCGGTCGCCCCCACGCGCCGGTAGGTGCCCGACTCCAGCAGGCGCAGCAGCTTGACCTGCATCGGCAGCGGAATCTCGCCGACCTCGTCGAGGAAGAGCGTGCCGCCGCTGGCCGCCTCAACCAGCCCCTGCTTCTGATGGGTCGCGCCGGTGAACGAGCCGCGCTCATGGCCGAACAGCTCGCTCTCAAACAGCTGCTCGGGCAGGCTGGTGCAGTCGACCACCACCAGCGGCTTGTGAGCGCGACGGCTCGACTCGTGGACGGCGCGGGCCACCAGCTCCTTGCCGGTGCCGGATTCGCCTTGCAGCAGCACCGTCGCCTCGCTGGGTGCGACCCGGGTAATGCGCTGCAACATGCGCTGAAACGCGGCCGAGCGCCCGACCAGCCCGAGCGGCGCCGCCAGCTTCGAGCCGCCCGGGGCGGCGCGCACCGGCTCCATGCGCTCGATGAAATAGGCCAGTTCGCCCTCGGCATTGCGCAGCGGGTGCAACTCGATGCTGACGTAGGCCTCGCCCTGCGGGGTGTGATGCACGTGCAGCACCCGCTCGCGCTGGCCCGACACCAGCGCCCGGGTCAGCGGGCAGCTCTCGCCGGCCTGATCGCAGGGCACGCTGATGCGGTGGGACACGTCATAGCAGGTGCGGCCGATCACGCTGTCAGCCGGGCTGTAAAGCCGCCGATAGGCGGCATTGGCCGCGACGATGCGGTACTGGCGATCGAACAGGATATGGGGCTCGGACAGTCCTTCCAGAAAGGACACCAGCTCCGTCATCAGCGACATCAGCGTGCTCCTCGGCCCCTCGGGGCCACGAACACCCCGACCGGTATAGGCCGGGGTGGCGGCGATTGTGGCAGAACACTGCCAACCCTGGCAGTCACCCGCCATCGCTGGCGTGGCCCGCCGCCCACACCCTGACAGCCCTATCGAATGTGGCAGTGCCCAACGTGACGTTGTGCGCACCGACGGTGGACCGGAGGAGCTGGCACGGTTCTTGGAGTAGGGAAGGAAGATTCCGTCATCGCCCCGCCATGAAACACCGCCCCTTCCGTCTGAAACGCCGCATCGCCCTGACCCTGCTGGTCAAGGTGATCGCTTTGACGCTGCTGTGGTGGTTCGTGGTGCGCGATCACCGCACCCATCCCGACCCCCA
>DALYHR010000192.1:0-4825 GCA_031970775.1 Burkholderiaceae bacterium
AGTGGAAGAAGGCTTCGAGCTTCGGCATCGTCATCACCATGAAGCGGCGGTCCTGACAGATGGTGTTGCCGCACATCGGCGAGCTGCGCTTGGGCACCAGGGGCTCCAGAAAGGCGAGCACCAGAGCTTCGGCCGCAGCTTCGTCGAGCGTGGAAGCGCGCACGCGCTCGATCAGGCCGCTCTTGCCGTGGGTGTTCTTGTTCCAGTCATCCATGCCGTCGAGCACAGCATCGGATTGATGGACTGCAATCACCGGGCCCTCGATGCGCACGTTGAGATGCGCGTCGGTCACCACCACGGCGATTTCAAGAATGCGGTCCTTGAGCGGATCCAGACCGGTCATTTCCATGTCGACCCAGATCAGATTCTGGTCGTTGCGTTCGAGGGCGGGAGAGGCGGCATTCATCGGGCGGCGGTCCTGAGCGGTCATTGAGAGGTCGGCGGATTGTCCCAGAGTCGCTGCGGCTTGCCGCCGCAGGCCGGACGCATCGGCGATGCCCATCGGCGAGAATCGCGGCCATGACCGATCAGACCGTGACTTTCCTGTTCCTGCTGGCACTGGCCCTGTCCGTGCCCCTGCATCTATGGCTGGCCAGCCGTCAAATCCGCCATGTCGCCAGCCACCGCGAGCAAGTGCCTGCGGCATTCGCGGCCGTGGTGCCCTTGGAGGCGCATCAAAAGGCGGCGGACTACACCATCGCCCGCCAGAAGCTCGATTTGATCGAGCTGCTTTGGGGCACGGCCGTTCTGGTGGGCTGGACCCTGATGGGTGGGCTTGATGTGCTCAATGGCGCAGTGCGCGATGCCCTGCTGCCACGCTGGGGAGCGATGGGCTATCAGCTCGGTCTGTTCGTCGCCTTCAGTCTGATCGGCAGCCTGCTGGATATACCTTTTTCACTGTGGCGCGTGTTCAAGCTCGAGCAACGCTTCGGCTTCAACCGCATGACGCTGGGGCTGTGGCTGCGAGATCAGCTGATGCAAGGTGCGGTCGGCCTGCTGATCGGGCTGCCGCTGGCGGCCATGGTGCTGTGGTTCATGGGCTCGGCCGGACCGCTGTGGTGGCTGTGGGCCTTTGCGGCAATGGCGCTGTTCATGGTGCTGATGATGGTGGTCTACCCGACCGTGATCGCGCCGATGTTCAATCGCTTCGAGCCGCTGCCCGATGGCGAGTTGAAGTCCCGGGTCGAAGCGCTGATGTCACGCTGCGGCTTCCGCGCCAAGGGCTTTTTCGTGATGGATGGCAGTCGCCGTTCGGCCCATGCCAACGCCTATTTCACCGGCTTCGGCTCGGGCAAGCGCGTGGTGTTTTTCGACACGCTGCTCAAGCGCCTCGACGTCGATGAGATCGAAGCGGTGCTGGCGCATGAACTCGGCCACTTTCATCATCGGCACGTCGCCCGCCGCATGGGGCTGATGCTGGGCATCTGGTTGCTGACGCTGGCGTTGATCGGCTGGCTGATGACGCAGCCTGCCTTCTACCTCGGGTTGGGCGTCTGGCCCTCAGTCGAAGCCCCCAATCATGCCCTGGCCCTGTTGCTGGTCATGATGGTCGGGCCGGTCTTCACCTTCCTGGCCAGCCCGATCGGCGCGTCGACCTCGCGACGCCATGAGTTTCAGGCCGACGCCTTTGCCAGCCAGCATGCTCGCGCTGACAAGCTGCGCAGCGCACTGCTCAAGCTCTACGAGGACAACGCCTCGACCCTGACCCCCGACCCGCTGTATGTGAGCTTTCACTACTCGCATCCGCCAGCATCTGCCCGTCTCGCCGCCCTGGCGGCTCTGAATACTTCAGGGCATTCCGTCAAGGGCGCCGCATGAGGCCGTCCAAGTCGCGCACCCCATCGTCGTCGCCCATGCCGACTCAGGCCGATCTGCTCGACGGCCTCGTGATCGCCGGTCACGGCCGGCATTACCTGATCGAAACGGCGGATGGCACCCACCTGCGCGGCACACCGCGTGGCAAAAAGAGTGATCTGGTCGTCGGTGACCGTGTCCGGATCGCCATCACCGACAGCCGCGGCGAAGACAGCGTGATCGAACAGGTCGAGCCCCGCCGCAACCTGTTTTACCGGCAGGATGCCTGGCGCACCAAGGCCTTCGCGGCCAATCTCGATCGGCTGTTGATCCTGATTGCGGCCGAACCCGTCTTCAGCGAGAGCCAGCTGTGCCGTGCGCTGATCGCGGCTGAACAGGCCCGCATCCCCGTGACGTTGCTGCTCAACAAGATCGACCTCACCGCGGCGGCAGCCGTCGCCCGCGAGCGGCTGGTGCCGTATCGCGCCCTGGGCTGCGAGCTGATCGAGACGGCTTTGCGCGACACCGACCAGCCCCTGCCCGACCTGCTGCAGCAGCGGCTCTCGGAGGGCGTGACGCTGGTGCTCGGCCCCTCGGGCACGGGCAAAAGCACACTGATCAATCGGCTGATCCCCGAGGCGCGCGCGCAGGTCGGCGAGATCTCGACGGCGCTGAACTCGGGTCGCCACACCACCACGCACACGCGCTGGTACTGGCTGGACCGCAGCCACGGCAGCGCCCTGCTCGACTCACCGGGGTTTCAGGAATTCGGCCTGCACCACATCACGCAACAGGATCTGGCCCACTGGATGCCGGATCTGCGCGAGGCCAGCCGCGACTGCCGCTTCAGCAACTGCACGCACGATCAGGAACCCGGCTGCGCAGTGCGCAGCGCTGTGGATGAAGGGCTCATCAGCCCATCTCGGCATCGGATTTATCTGGAACTGCGCGCCGAACTCGGCTTTCGCCCCTGGTAGTCGCCAGCCTGGCCACTGAGGGGCTGCTTTCAACCGAGCAGATTGGCCAGCGACAGCAGCACCAAGAGCATCAACCACAGCACCACCGAGCGCCACACCAACCCGACCACCGAGCGCAGGTGGTCGAACTGGGGCGCTGTGCCCTGGGTGCTGCCCTGGCCCTCGGGCGGGTCCAGCGGCATCGCAGCGGTGGGCAGCGAGGCGACGGGCTGAGCCAGAGGATGCGCACCGCCCAAGGCCAGCCCGGTCGCTCCGGCCGCCGTCGCCAGCAGCACGCCAACATTGGCATCGGCCCACAAGCCAGCGTTTTGGCGCCAGCTCTCCACGGCCTCTTCAAAATTACCGACGATGGCAAAGCCGACTGCGGTCAGCCGCGCCGGAACGTAGTCGATCAGGCCGAATAGATCCCGAGCTCGACGAGCCAGACGCTCGTTGACTGCACCGTCGCGCTGCATCC
The DNA here is from genome assembly GCA_031970775.1 of Burkholderiaceae bacterium. Lineage (GTDB taxonomy): Bacteria > Pseudomonadota > Gammaproteobacteria > Burkholderiales > Burkholderiaceae_C > Sphaerotilus. Next base: position 3,229 of record DALYHR010000192.1, read on the forward strand.
GGTGCACCCAGTAGCGCCAACAGAATTCGCTCAATCGATAGAACACCGCCCCGGCCGGCCCAAGCCCGAGCGCCGAGCCCAGCACGAACCAGAAGAACACGCCGAAAACGTGGCGATGCGCCGCCAGCAGCGAATGCTCGATGACATGGCGCAGCAATTCGGTGCGGGGCAGCTCGCTGGCGTCGAGATGGCGCCATTCCCGCAACAGCTGCCGGGCTTCGTCCTCGCGGCCCTGCTCCAACGCATCGCGGATGTCGGTGAAGTAGTGGCTGAACTGGCGGAACCCCAGGGTGAAGTACAGCACCAGCAGATCCCAGGCCAAAGCCAGAACCAGGCTGTAGTGCACCAGAATGGCAAAGACGGCAGCGACCAACAGCGCCGGCACAGCGACGCTGACACTCCAGACCACCCAGGCGTGGCGATCCCGACCTGCGTCGAAATTCCATCCGACCCAGCGGATCCAGCCCAGGAAGAGGGAATGCACCGGATTGCCCGGATGCACGGGTCGCAACTGCTCGACGATCAGAGCCAGTAGCACGGCAAAGAAACTCATGGCGCGATGATAACGGCGCAGCGTGGTGCGCTCACAACAGCACGCCGCGGTAGGAGTTCACATCAGTCCAGCAAGCAGCGATAGAGGTTGCGCAGCATGCCCGCCGTCGCCCCCCAGATGAAGTACTGCTGCCAGGGCATCGACAGGAAATTCCGAGCCGTTCCACCCGGGTCCTCGAAACGATGGACCTGGTGATTGCCGGGGTCCATCAGGTAGCCCAGCGGGACTTCAAACACCGCCGCCACCTCGCCGGGATCGATTCGCCAACCCAGGGGCGGCGGCAGGACCAAGGCCACCACAGGGGTGACCTGATAGGCCGTGATCGTGGTGTACAGCGGCAGTTGCCCGATCACATCGACCCGCTCCGGCGGCAAGCCAATTTCTTCGTGGGCTTCGCGCAGCGCCGTGGCCACGGCATCGCGGTCACCGGGATCGGACCTCCCGCCCGGGAAACTGACCTGTCCGGCGTGATCGCGTAGCTGATCGGTGCGCTGAGTCAGCAGCACGGTCAGCCCCTGTTCGCGCTCGATCAGACCGATCAGCACTGCGGCCGGGCGCGCGGACCGACCGGGCAGCACCCGCCCATCGCCCAGGGTTTCGGGCTGCCAGGACGTGCGCCCGGACAGCCGTTGACGCAGCGCCGATGCATCCAGCTGCCCCGGATCGATCCGGGGCAGATCGCCGCCCGTTCCGATAACGGGAATCTGGCGTGGATCGGGGATCAGGGCAGGCTTGGGCATGCGGACAAGCATAGGGCCAAACGCATGGCCCAGACACCGTGTCCGGCCCAGAAACGACAAAGCCACCCGAAGGTGGCCTTGTTGCGCATCCGAGAGGATGAGCTTGCCCGGGATCAGGCCAGCTTTTCCTTGATGCGAGCCGACTTGCCCGAACGCTCACGCAGGTAGTACAGCTTGGCGCGGCGGACGTCACCGCGGCGCTTGACTTCGATCGAGGCGATCAGCGGGCTGTACAGCTGGAACGTACGTTCCACGCCTTCGCCGCTGGAGATCTTGCGCACGATGAAGCTGCTGTTCAGGCCAC
>DALYHR010000193.1:0-4805 GCA_031970775.1 Burkholderiaceae bacterium
GTCGTGTGACATTTTCGTGACGCAGTTGTCATGACTCCGGGGGCAGGACAATCCCCCCTGATCCAAGGGGATAATCGTAGTTTCACCCACCCGCTGACGATCCCGAGCCCATGCCCTTGCCTGTTGGCGCACCACAGCCCGCTCCGGAAGAAGAAATTCTCCGGCTCAGACGTCGCATTGCCGAACTCGAGTGCAAGGTCGAAGGACTGGATGCGATGCTCGAACGCCAGCAGGGCCTGCAGCAGGATCTCATCTCGGTGCTCGATCACTTGCCCTCCACGATCGGCTACTGGGATCGCGGACTTCGCAACCGCTTTGCCAATGCGGCCTACCGCACCTGGTGGGACGTGGATCCGGCGCAACTGGGCGGCATGCATATCCGCCAACTCCTGGGCGAGCCGCTCTACGCGCTGAATCAGCCACATCTGGAGGCAGCCCTGGGTGGGGAGCCACAGGTCTTTGAGCGTGTCATTCCTGCCCGCCAGGACCGGCAACCCCGGCAGGTTCTGGTGCACTACAACCCGGATCTGCGCAACGGAGAGGTTCAGGGCATCTGCGTGCTGGTGTCCGATGTGACTCCGCTACAGCAGGCGCAGGCCCAGTTGAGACTGGCGGCCAGCGTCTTCGACACCAGCCTGGACGGGATCCTGATCACCGACAACGAGTTCCATATCATCGATGTGAACCCGGCATTCACCCGCATCACCGGGTACGAACGCGAGGCGGTGCTGGGCACCAACCCGCGCCACATCGGCAGCCCTCGACAGCCTGCGGAACTCTTCGCCCAGATGAAGGAATGCCTGCATCGTCACGGGACCTGGCGCGGCGAGCTCTGGAACCGTCGCAGTAACGGTGAGGACTACCCGGTGCTGCTGTCGATCTCAGCCGTCCGGGACGAGCATCAGGCGGTGATGCGCTATGTCGGGGTGTTCTCCGACATCAGCCGCATCAAGGAGCACGAGGCCGAACTGGAACGAATAGCTCTGTACGATCCGCTCACCGGGCTGCCCAACCGTCGCTGGCTGTCCCGACAGCTCGAACTCTCGGTCGGTCGAGCCCGGCACGACGGTCAGGCGCTGGCGGTGTGCTACCTGGATCTGGACGGTTTCAAGGCCGTCAATGATCAGCATGGTCACGAGGCGGGTGATCAACTGCTGATCCGTCTCAGCCATCAACTCCGCAGTGTCCTGATGCCCGAGGACAAGCTGATTCGGCTGGGCGGCGACGAGTTCGTGCTGCTGCTTGAGGACATTCACCCCACGGGAGAGCGCGGTTGCCCGACGCGGCTCAAGCGGGCGCTGGACGCCATCGCCACACCGGTCGAGCTGTCGCCCAGGCTGCACGTCAACGTCTCGGCCAGCATCGGCGTGACGGTGTTCCCACAGGACGGCTCGGACCCCGAGACGCTGCTGCGTCACGCCGACCAGGCGATGTACACCGCCAAGGAATCCGGCAAGAACCGCTACAACCTCTTTGCCGGCCGGGCCCGGGGATTGGTTCCCACGGCTTCGCCCCTGGCCAGCGAGACCAGTTCTTCAGCTCAACGGGCTTCCTGAAGCGTAGCGGCCAGCTCCGTGGCGCAGCGCTTGGCCTGAGCGGCATCACGCGCCTCGACCATCACCCGCACCAGCGGTTCGGTACCACTGGCCCGAATCAGAATACGCCCGGCATCGCCCAGCTCCCGACCGATGCGCTCACGCGCTGCGGCCAGCGCAGGCTCGGAGGCCCAGTCCTGTCCCGGGCGCAGCCGCACATTGATCATGGTCTGCGGGAACAGCGTCAGTCCGTCGAGCAGTTCGGACAGCGATTTGCCGGTTCGCACCTGAGCCTGGATCACCTGCAGCGCACTGATGATGCCGTCGCCAGTGGTGTGTCGATCCAGAGCCAGCAGGTGGCCGGAGCCTTCGCCGCCGAGCTGCCAGTTGCGGCGAACCAGTTCTTCCAGCACGTAGCGATCGCCCACCTTGGCCCGCACGAATTCGATGCTGCGCTGACGCAAGGCCACTTCAACAGCCATATTGGTCATCAGGGTGCCGACCACCCCGGGCACGGTCTCGCCTTGGGCGAGACGGTCCAGCGCCATCAGGTAGACCAATTCATCGCCGTTGTAGAGCCGGCCGGCTTGATCGACCAGCTGCAGCCGATCGGCATCGCCGTCCAGCGCAATGCCGAAGTCGGCCTTGTGTTCCAGCACGGTGCGAACCAGCAGTTCCGGGGAGGTTGCACCGACGCCATCGTTGATGTTGTAGCCATCCGGACTGCACCCGATGCGGATCACATCGGCGCCCAACTCGTGGAAGACATCCGGGGCAACGTGGTAGGCCGCGCCATGCGAGGCATCAACCACGATGCGCAGGCCGCGCAGCGACAAATCATTCGAGAAGGTGGACTTGCAGAACTCGATATAGCGCCCGGCGGCATCCTCAAGCCGTCGTGCGCGCCCCAGCGAGTGCGAGTCCACCCAAAGTGCCGGCTGTTCCAGCGCCTGCTCGACTTCAAGCTCCCAGGCGTCCGGCAGCTTCTCGCCGCGCGAGGAGAAAAACTTGATGCCGTTATCGGGATAGGGGTTGTGGGAGGCGCTGATCACTACACCGAGATCGAGTCGCAGCGCGCGGGTCAGGTAAGCCACGCCCGGCGTCGGCAACGGCCCGGTCAGCACCGCATCGGCCCCGGCTGAATTCAGCCCGGCCACAAAGGCCGACTCCAGCATGTAGCCGGAAATCCGGGTGTCCTTGCCGATCAGCACTGTTGGGCGGGTCGACCCGCCCGCCGCGCACAGGACCCGCCCGACGGCGTGACCGAGCCGCAGCACGAAGTCCGATGTGATCGGTTCCTTGCCGACGGTTCCCCTGATACCGTCGGTGCCGAAGTAGCGCCTGCTCATGAAATCAGTCCTTGTATGGATGTGGTGGCTGCCGACCCGGATTGTCTGTTGCACACGGCAACTCACCGTGTCAGATCCGTGTCATCAATGCATTCAGGTGCAACACAGTCCGGCATGCCGCCAGATTTTCAACGCATCGACCGTATCAGCGACGTCATGGACCCGGATGATCCGTGCACCCCAAGCCACAGCGGCCAGGGCGGCCGCCACGCTGGGCACCCCGCGGTCAGCCACGGCACGGCCGGTCACAGCGCCGAGCGAGGACTTGCGTGACCAGCCCGCCAGCACCGGGTAACCCAAAGCCAGCAGGGCCTGTTGTCCGGTTAGCAACGCAAAGTTCTGATCGACCGTCTTGCCAAAGCCGATGCCCGGATCCAGCACGATGCGGTCTGCGCTGACTCCCGCTCGGCGCAGCAGATCTGCCCGCCCACACAGAAAGTCGCTGACCTCGCGGATGACATCGTGGTACTGCGGAGCATGCTGCATGGTGCGAGGCTCGCCCTGCATATGCATCAGACACACCCCACAGTGCGGATCTGCCGCCACCACGTCGAGCGCCCCTTGCGCCTGCAGAGCCAGCACGTCATTGATGATGTCGGCTCCGGCCTCCAGCGCGGCCTGCATCACTTGCGGCTTGCAGGTATCGACCGAGACCGGCACCCCGAGCGTGACGGCATGGCGAATGACTGGCAGAACGCGTTCGAGTTCGACCTCCAGCGGCACAGCCGCTGCACCAGGCCGGGTCGACTCCCCGCCGATGTCGAGCAGATCGGCGCCCTGTTTCAGCAATTGCTCGCAGTGCTCCAAGGCCTGAGCGGGTCCGCGCCCACCGTCGGAGAAGGAATCCGGCGTGACGTTGACGATTCCCATCACCTGCGGGCGGGACAGATCGATACAAAAACGGCCGGCCTTCCACAAGGCCGACCGTTGTCCTGATACGACAGGCAGGGTCATCAAAGCGACAAGACGCAGGTCAAGCCGTGGCTGCAGCGCCCCCCGGCGCCACCGGCGGGTTGCTGCCACCCTTATTCACCGAGGAAGGGCTCCAGTCCTTTGGCGGACGCGGCGGGCGGCCTTCCATAATGTCGTCGATCTGCTCGGCATCGATCGTTTCCCAATCGAGCAGTGCCTGCGCCATGACATGCATCTTGTCCTGGTGCTCTTCGATCAGGTGACGGGCAATCGAGTACTGAAGATCAATGATTCGGCGCACCTCGGCATCGACCTTCTGCATGGTCTGCTCGCTCATGCTGGTGGTTTTGGTCACCGAACGACCCAGGAAGACCTCGCCCTCGTTCTCGGCATACACCATCGGACCCAGCGCCTCAGTCATGCCGTAGCGGGTGACCATGTCGCGAGCGATATGGGTCGCACGCTCGAAGTCGTTGCTGGCCCCAGTGGTCATCTGATGCATGAACACTTCTTCGGCGATGCGGCCGCCGAACAGCACCGAAATGGTCGACAGCATGCGCTCCTTGTCCATGCTGTACCGGTCGGTTTCAGGCAGCTGCATCGTCACGCCCAGAGCGCGGCCGCGCGGGATCACCGTGACCTTATGAACCGGATCGGTCTTGGGCATCAGCCGGGCGACCAGCGCATGGCCCGCTTCGTGATAGGCGGTATTGCGGCGCTCCTCCTCAGGCATGACCATCGACTTGCGCTCCGGGCCCATCATGATCTTGTCCTTGGCGCGCTCGAAGTCGACCATCTCGACCACACGTGCGTTGCGGCGGGCCGCAAACAGAGCTGCCTCATTGACCAGATTGGCCAGATCGGCCCCACTGAACCCCGGCGTGCCGCGCGCAAGAATGTCGGCGCGGATGTCCTGACCCACCGGCACCTTGCGCATATGCACGTTGAGAATCTGCTCGCGGCCGCGCACGTCCGGCAGGGTCACGTAGACCTGACGATCGAACCGGCC
>DALYHR010000194.1:0-4782 GCA_031970775.1 Burkholderiaceae bacterium
CTCGTCGTGCAGGCGGCGCAGCCAGCGGCGCAGCTCCTTGCGCACCTTGGCGTCGAGCGCGCCGAAGGGTTCGTCGAGCAGCAGCACCTTGGGCTCGACCGCCAGCGCGCGCGCCAGGGCGATGCGCTGGCGCTGGCCGCCGCTGAGCTGGCTGGGGTAGCGGTCGGCGATCCAGTCGAGCTGCACGAGTTTGAGCAGGTCGGTGACCTTGGCGCGGATCTCGGCTTCGCTCGGGCGCGTCTCCTTGGGCCGCACCCGCAGGCCGAAGGCGACGTTCTCGAAGATCGTCATGTGGCTGAACAGCGCGTAGTGCTGGAACACGAAGCCGACATTGCGCTCACGCACCGCGGTGCGGGTGGCGTCCTCGCCATGGAACAGCACGCTGCCCGAATCGGGGCGCTCCAGCCCGGCGATGATGCGCAGCAAGGTGGTCTTGCCCGAGCCCGAAGGGCCGAGCAGCGCCACCAGCTCGCCGGCCGGAATGTCGAGGTCGAGGCCATCGCAAACGGCCAGCGGGCCAAAGCGCTTGACGAGATTGCGGATCTGGATGCTCATGGGGTTGGCTCCGGATGAATAGAGAGAATCGGTCTCAGTGGCCTGCAGCGGTGCGCAGCTCGGCCTTGACGCGCAGCTCGACCAGGGCCTTCAGACCCAGCGTCACCAGCGCCAGACAGGCCAGCAGCGAGGCCACCGCAAAGGCCGCGGCGAACTGATATTCGTTGTAGAGCGTCTCGATATGCAGCGGCAGCGTGTTGGTCTGACCGCGGATGTGGCCTGAGACCACGCTGACTGCGCCGAACTCGCCAAAGGCCCGCGCATTGCACAGGATCACGCCGTACAGCAGCGCCCACTTGATGTTGGGCAGCGTCACCCGCCAGAACACCTGCCAGCCCGATGCGCCAAGCACGACCGCCGCCTCCTCCTGCTCCGAGCCCTGCGCCTGCATCAGCGGAATCAGCTCGCGGGCGATGAAGGGAAAGGTGACGAACACGGTCGCCAGCACGATGCCCGGCACGGCGAAGATCACCTTCAGCTCGTGGTCGGCCAGGGTCTCGCCCAGCCAGCCCTGCAAGCCGAACACCAGCACATAGATCAGGCCCGACACCACCGGGCTGACCGAGAAGGGCAGATCGATCAGCGTCAGCAGGACGTTCTTGCCGCGGAAGTCGAATTTGGCAATCGCCCATGCCGCTGCAACGCCAAACACCAGGTTCAGCGGCAGCGAGATCAGCGCCGCCGTCAGCGTCAGCCGGATCGCCGAGAGCGCATCGTCCTCGGTGATCGCCGCCAGATAGACCTCGAAGCCCTTGCGAAAGGCCTCGAAGAACACCGTGGCCAGCGGCACGAACAGGAACAGCGTCATGAAGCCCAGCGCCACCGCGATCAGCGTCAGGCGCAGCCACAACGGCTCGGCCGTGGCCGCATCCAGGCGCGCCGGCGGCACGGTGCCGACGGGCCCCGACGCGACGTGGCCCGAGAGTTCAGCGGTGTCGGGCACGGCCACGGGAAGGGAGAGGGAAGCACTCATCGGTCGAACCTCAGCATGCGCCCTGGCGGCGACGCGCCCAGGCCTGCAACAGATTGATGCCCAGCAGCAGCACGAAGGCGATCAGCAGCATCACCACGGCGATCGCGGTCGCGCCGGTGACGTCGTACTGCTCCAGTTTGGTGATGATCAGCAGCGGGGTGATCTCCGACACCATCGGCATGTTGCCGGCGATGAAGATGATCGAGCCGTACTCGCCCAAAGCCCGGGCAAAGGCCAGCGCAAAGCCGGTCAGCAGCGCCGGCAGCAGTGCCGGCAGGATCACGAGTCGGAAGGTCTGCCAGCGGGTCGCCCCCAGCGTCGCAGCGGCTTCCTCCAGCTCGCGATTGATGTCCTCCAGCACCGGCTGCAGGGTGCGCACCACAAAGGGCAGACCGATGAAGACCATCGCCACGAACACGCCCATCGGCGTGAAACTGACCTTGAAGGGCAGCCACTGGCCGATCACGCCGTTCTCGGCATAGATCGCGGTCAGGGCGATGCCGGCCACCGCAGTGGGCAGGGCAAAGGGCAGATCGACCAGCGCATCGACCAGCCGCTTGCCCGGGAAGGGATAGCGCACCAGCACCCAGGTGATGATCAGACCGAACAGGGCGTTGAGCAGCGCCGCCGCGAACGAAGCGCCGAAGGTCAGCTGGTACGAGGCGACCACGCGCGGCGAGCTGACCGAGGCCCAGATGTGCTCCCAGCCGGCCGAAGCAGTCTTCAGAAAAGCTGCTGACAGGGGCAGCAGCACGATCAGCCCGAGGTACAGCAGCGTGAAGCCCAGCGCAAGATCGAAACCGGGCAGCACGCTATGGCGTTTGAGCAAGGTGCGCGAGAACAGCATGACGACGGCGGTGCAGCAGAAGATGTGCCGATGCTAGGCACCCCTCTTTCAATGACCAACGAATAAATAATCAGCTCGTCATGCAAAAAACTTCTAAGCAAGGCATGCCTTACTTCCTGGCATAGATCTGATCGAACACCCCGCCATCGGCGAAATGCATCTTCTGCGCCCGGGCCCAGCTGCCAAAAAGCTGTTCGAGGGTGAACAACTCGATCGCCGGGAACTGCCGGGCCACCTTGGCGGCAACCTTCGGATCGGTCGGCCGGTAGAAGTGACGCGCGGCGATCTCCTGACCCTCGGGCGAGTCAAGGTATTCCAGGTAACCCTGCGCCACCGCCCGGGTGCCACGACGGTCGACCACCTTGTCGACCACCGCCACCGGGGGCTCGGCCCGAATGCTGTTCGGCGGATAGACCACCTCAAACCGGTCGGCCCCAAATTCCTTTTTCACCAGCCCGGCCTCGTTCTCCCAGGCCAGCAGCACATCGCCCAGTCCGCGCTGCGCGAAGCTGACCGTGGAGCCCCGCGCCCCGGAGTCGAGCACCGGCACATTGGCAAAGACCTTGGCGATGTAATCGCGCGCCTTGGCCTCATTGCCACCCGGTGCCGTCAGCGCCGAGCCATAGGCCGCCAGATAGGCCCAGCGCGCACCACCTGAGGTCTTGGGGTTGGCGGTGATCACCGACACGCCGGCCCGAGCCAGATCCGCCCAGCCCTTGATGCCTTTGGGGTTGCCCTTGCGCACGATGAAGACGATGGTCGAGGTATAGGGCGCTCTGGCATGGGGCAAACGCTTGGCCCAGTCAGGCGCCACCAGCCCCCGCTCGGCGATCGCGTCGATGTCGTAGGCCAGCGCCAGCGTCACTACATCGGCTTCGAGCCCGTCGATCACAGAGCGGGCCTGCTTGCCCGAGCCGCCGTGCGAGGTCTTGACCGTCACCGAATCGCCGGTCTTGGCCTTCCAGTGCGCAGCGAAGGATTTGTTGGCCTCCTGGTACAGCTCGCGGGTCGGGTCGTAGGAGACATTGAGCAGCGTGATGTCGCGAGCGTAGGCATTCAGACCGGCGGGCAGCAAGGCAGCGGTCAGCAGGGCCTGGGTCAGGATGCGGCGGAACGGAAGTGACATGTCGGTCTCGATGGGAAGCGATGGAATGGGCTCATCGTAGGAAACGTTCCCGCCATTCCCAACGAAGCGATGCGCAGATCGATATCCAGCCTTCGCATATAAGATCTACGCATAAGAAACCTGCCTTTCATTCGTTCCATTTCCAGCCTTCTCCCCCTAACCTTGTTGCGTCCGCTGCATTCGTGACCCACAACAACAGGAGATCCGCCATGCCCCAATGGTTCGCAGACAACTCGCTGTCGATCGGCCGCACCCCGCTGGTGCGGCTCAATCGCATCCTCGATGGCGCGCAGGCCACCGTGTTGGCCAAGATCGAGGGGCGCAACCCTGCCTACTCGGTCAAGTGCCGCATCGGTGCGGCGCTGATCTGGGACGCCGAACAGCGCGGCCTGCTTGGGCCCGGCAAGGAACTGGTCGAGCCGACCAGCGGCAACACCGGCATCGCTCTGGCCTTTGTCGCGGCCGCCCGCGGCATTCCGCTGACGCTGACGATGCCCGAGACGATGAGCCTGGAGCGGCGCAAGCTGCTGCTGGCCTACGGCGCCAAACTGGTACTGACCGAAGGCGCCAAGGGCATGAACGGCGCCGTGGCCAAGGCCGAGGAAATCGCCGCCTCCGACCCCGATCGCTACGTGCTGCTGCACCAGTTCAAGAACCCGGCCAACCCGGCGATTCATGAGCGCACTACCGGGCCGGAGATCTGGGAAGACACCGACGGCGCCATCGACTTTCTGGTCGCCGGGGTCGGCACCGGCGGCACCATCACCGGCATCTCGCGCTACATCAAGCAGACCCAGGGCAAAGCAATCCTGTCAGTGGCGGTCGAACCGAGCCACAGCCCGGTGCTGACCCAGACCCGTCTGGGCGAGTCGCTGCGTCCGGGACCGCACAAGATCCAGGGCATCGGAGCGGGCTTCGTGCCCGCTGTGCTCGATCTGTCGCTGATCGACCTCATCGAGCAGGTCAGCAATGACGACGCTCTGCACTACGCCCGCCGCCTCACCCGCGAGGAAGGCATCCTGTCGGGCATTTCCTGTGGAGCCGCCGTGGCCGTAGCGGCCCGTCTGGCGCAGCGCCCCGAAAACGCCGGCAAGACCTTCGTCGTCATCCTGCCCGACTCAGGCGAGCGCTACCTCAGTTCCGCGCTGTTCGAGGGGGTCTTCGATGCCTCGGGGCTACCCGTGTCGGCCGGATGACATCCGAATGAGCTTTCAATGAACTTCCAGCAATTGCGCTCGGTGCGCGAGGCGATCCGCCAGGGCTTCAACCTGACCGAGGTCG
>DALYHR010000195.1:0-4779 GCA_031970775.1 Burkholderiaceae bacterium
TCGAAGGCCTGGCGCCGGACGGCGGTCTGTATCTGCCGGTCCGCTATCCGCAGGTTGATGGCCAGACGCTGGCGCGCTGGCGCGGCCTGTCCTACGCCGAGCTGGCCTTCGAGATCCTGTCGCTCTACATCGACTACATTCCCGCTGCCGATCTCAAGACGTTGGTCGAGCGCACCTACACCGAAGAGGTCTTCGGCTCGAAGGTCATCGTGCCGGTGCGCCGCCTCGGCGACAGCCTGTGTATCGAAGCCCTGTCCAACGGCCCGACCCTGGCCTTCAAGGACATGGCGATGCAGTTGCTGGGCAACCTGTTCGAGTACGAACTCGGTCGCCGCGGCGAGACGCTCAACATTCTGGGTGCGACCTCGGGCGACACCGGCAGCGCCGCTGAGTACGCGATGCGCGGCAAAAAGGGTGTGCGCGTCTTCATGCTCTCGCCCTTTGGCCGCATGAGCCCGTTCCAGCAGGCGCAGATGTTCAGCCTGCCCGACGCCAACATCCACAACCTGTCGGTGCAGGGCGTGTTCGACGACTGCCAGGACATCGTCAAGGCGGTGTCCAACGATCTGGCCTTCAAGCGCCAGTACCGCATCGGCACGGTCAACTCGATCAACTGGGCGCGACTGCTGGCGCAGGTGGTCTATTACTTCGCCGGCTACTTCCAGGCCACTCAGCACAACGGCGAGCAAGTTAGCTTCACCGTGCCGTCGGGCAACTTCGGCAATGTCTGCGCCGGCCATGTCGCCCGGCTGATGGGTCTGCCGATCCGCCATCTGGTGGTGGCGACCAACGAAAACGATGTGCTCGACGAGTTCTTCCGCACTGGCACCTACCGGGTGCGCGGCAGCGCCGAGACGCACGAGACCTCCAGCCCGTCGATGGACATCAGCAAGGCGTCCAACTTCGAGCGTTTCGTCTTCGATCTGCTCGGCCGCGACGGCGAACGCACCCGCGAGCTGTTCAGCAGCACGCTGGGCCAACAAGGTGCCTTCACGCTGACCGCTGACGAAGTGGCACGCATCCCGGCCTATGGCTTCCAGTCGGGCCGTAGCACCCACGCCGACCGCCTGGCGACCATCCGCCGCACCTGGGAACAGCACGGCATGCTGGTCGACACCCACACTGCCGATGGCCTCAAGGTTGCGCGCGAGCGGCTTGAGCCTTCGGTGACGATGATCGTTCTGGAAACTGCGCTGCCGGCCAAGTTCGAAGCGACGATCCACGAAGCCCTGGGCGATGACATCGCCGTGCCGCGTCCGGCCGGCCTGGCCGATCTGGAGTCGCGCCCCAAGCGTTTCGAGGTGATGCCGGTCGATCTGGCCCGCATCCAGCAGTACATCCGCGACAACTGTCCAGACCATGGCTGAACCCGCCGCCGCCCGGGCACCGCGCCCGCTGATGCCGCTGGACGAGGCCATCAGCCGCATGCTGTCGGTGGTCGAACCGCAGGCCCGTACCAAGCTGCTCGACCTTAACGCCGACCTGTCGTCCCTGCTGGGGCGGCGGCTGGCCGAGGACGTGGCTTCGCGCATCGATGTGCCGCCTGCCGACAACTCGGCGATGGACGGCTATGCGCTGCGCTGCGCGGACGTCCCGGAGGTCGGCACGGTGCTGCGGGTCAGCCAGCGCATTCCGGCCGGTCAGGTCGGAACGCCTCTGGAGGCTGGCACGGTGGCGCGCATCTTCACCGGTGCGCAGATTCCGCCCGGTGCCGACGCCGTGGTGATGCAGGAGCAGACCACGACGCTGACCCTCGAAGATGGTTCGGTCGCCGTGCGCTTCGATGTGGTTCCGACCCAAGGCCTGGCGATTCGTCGCCGCGGCGAGGACGTCGCCCGTGGCAGCGTGCTGCTGTCGCGTGGACAGGTGCTAACGCCGGCCGCACTGGGGCTGGTCGCATCGGTCGGGCAGGCTCGGCTGGCGGTGGCCGGTCGAGTGCGGGTGGCGTTGCTGTCGACTGGCGACGAGCTGGTCACCCCCGGTTCGGTCGAGCCCGAAAAGCTGCCACCCGGCCGCATCTTCAACTCCAACCGCAGCACCCTGCATGCGCTGCTTCAGCAGCAGGGCTGTGTGGTCACCGATCTCGGGCCGATCCCCGATGACCTGGGCGCCACCCGCGAGGCGCTGCAACGCGCCGCACTCGACCACGACCTGATCATCAGCTCCGGCGGAGTGTCGGTGGGCGAGGAGGATCATGTGCGTGCCGCCGTGATGGCCGAAGGCCGGCTCGATCTGTGGCAGATCGCCATGAAGCCGGGCAAGCCCTTCGCCTTCGGGGCGCTGCGCCGCCCGCAAGGGGGCGAGGCGGTCTTCGTCGGCCTGCCGGGCAATCCGGTTTCGAGCTGGGCGACCTTCCTGCTGATGGTGCGTCCGCTGCTGCAGCGGCTGCAGGGTGTGGAAGCACCAAGCATGCCGACCCTTCCGATGCGGGCTGATTTCCACTGGCCGCGCCCGGACAAGCGGCGCGAGTTCCTGCGGGTGCGCATCAACGCCGCCGGCGGGCTGGATCTGTTCCCGCACCAGGGCTCGGGTGTGCTGACTTCCGCCGTCTGGGCCGATGGCCTGGCCGACATTGCAGCCGGACAGGTGATCGAACCGGGCATGACCGTGCCGTTTGTGCCGGTCGACCTGGCCTTGCGCGGTGCGGCGCTGTCGATCTGAGGGGAGGGCACCTCGATGCCAGACAGTCTGACCATTCAGGTGAAGTACTTCGCCTCGCTGCGCGAGGCGATCGGTCCGGGGGAAACCGTGCGGGTGCCGCGCACTTTCAGTGTCGGCGCCCTGCGCGACGAACTGATCGACCGCGGTGAGCCGCACGCAGCGGCGCTCAGTCGCGAGCGCGCCGTCCGCGCCGCACTCGATCAACGCCTGTGCGCCGAGACCGAATTGCTGCACGACGGCGCCGAAGTCGCCTTCTTTCCGCCCGTCACCGGGGGCTGAGGTCGTGGCGTCCGGTCCAAGTTCGATCCCGCTGCCGCGCCGCGCCAGCGTCTTGATCGGCCACGACGACTTCGACCTGACAGCCGAGGTGGCTGCGCTGCGGGCAGACGACGGCGGGGTGGGGGCGGTGGTCAGTTTCGTCGGCACGGTGCGCGACCGCAACGACGGCAGCGGTGTGATGGCGATGGAGCTGGAGCATTACCCCGGCATGACCGAGCGCAGTATCGAGGCGATGATCGACGCCGCCTTCGAGCGCTTTGACATCCGTGCGGTGCGGGTGATCCATCGCGTCGGGGCGCTTCGGCCGCTCGATCAGATCGTGCTGGTGGCGGTGAGCTCGATGCACCGCGGCTCCGCCTTTCAGGCCTGCGAGTTCCTGATGGACTATCTCAAGACCCGCGCGCCGTTCTGGAAGAAGGAAACCTTGCCGTCCGGCGAGGCCCGCTGGGTCGATGCCCGCGATTGCGATGAATCGGCGCTGGCGCGATGGGGACTGCCCGCCGGCGCCTGAGCCGGCCCTTGAAAACTGCGCGGCGCACCTCAGATCCTGCCCAACCCCTGGAGGATCACCCATGCGAGCCGACAAGTTCACCACCTTGCTGCAACAGGCGCTGGCCGAGGCGCAGAGCCTGGCGCTGACATCCGATCACCCCTACATCGAACCCGCGCACCTGCTCAAGGCGCTGTTGGCGCAGGACGACGGTCCGCGCGCGCTGTTGCAGCGCGCAGGCATCAATCTGCGTGCTTTGCAGGACGCCACCGAGGCAGCCTTGGGCCGCATCGCCGCTGTGCAGGGCGCGCAGCTTCAACCGGGGCGCGAGCTGATCGCGCTGTTGCAGTCGGCCGAGAAGGAAGCCGGCAAGCGCGGCGACAGTTTCATCGCCAGCGAAATGGTGTTGCTGGCGCTGGCTGAGGCCAAGACCGATCTGGCTGACGCCGCCCGCAAGGCCGGCCTGACCCGCAAGGCGCTCGAAGCCGCGATTTTGGCGGTGCGCGGCGGCCAGAGCGTCGATTCGGCCGAGGCCGAAGGCCAGCGCGAGGCGCTCAAAAAGTTCACGCTCGATCTGACCGAACGGGCGCGGCAAGGCAAGCTCGACCCGGTGATCGGCCGCGACGACGAGATCCGCCGCGCCATCCAGGTCTTGCAGCGCCGCAGCAAGAACAACCCGGTCCTGATCGGCGAGCCCGGTGTGGGCAAGACCGCCATCGTCGAAGGGCTGGCGCAGCGCATCGTCAACGGCGAGGTGCCCGAAGGCCTGAAAAACAAGCGCGTGCTGGTGCTCGATATGGCCGGTCTGCTGGCCGGGGCCAAGTTTCGCGGCGAGTTCGAGGAGCGCTTGAAGAGCGTTCTGAAGGAAGTCGCGCAGGACGAAGGCCGCATCATCCTGTTCATCGACGAGATCCACACCATGGTCGGCGCCGGCAAGGCCGAAGGCGCCATCGACGCCGGCAATATGTTGAAACCGGCGCTGGCGCGTGGCGAGCTGCATTGCATTGGTGCCACCACGCTGGACGAATACCGCAAGTACGACGAGAAGGACGCTGCGCTGGAGCGGCGCTTCCAGAAGGTGTTGGTCGATGAGCCGACGGTGGAGGCGACCATCGCCATCCTGCGCGGCTTGCAGGAAAAGTACGAGGTGCACCATGGCGTCGAGATCACCGACCCGGCCATCGTCGCGGCGGCGGAACTCAGCCACCGCTACATCACCGACCGCTTCTTGCCCGACAAGGCCATCGACCTGATCGACGAGGCTGCGGCCAAGATCAAGATCGAGATCGACTCCAAGCCTGAGGTGATGGACAAGCTCGACCGCCGCATCATTCAGCTCAAGATCGAGC
>DALYHR010000196.1:0-4771 GCA_031970775.1 Burkholderiaceae bacterium
GTGATCAGCACGTCGATCGGCCATTCCAGCTCGGCGTATTCCTTGCCCTGGGTAAAGCCCAGCGGCAGGGTCAGCACAGCCAGAAGGATCACGGTCTGCCAGCCGACAAACGTGAACATCGCCAGCTTCGGCATGAAGAGGCGGGTGTGACAGGTGCGTTGCACCACGTGGTAGCTCGTTGCGAACAGCGCAGAACCGCCGAATGCAAAGATCACCGCATTGGTGTGCAGCGGCCGAATCCGGCCGAACGACAACCACGGAATCCCGAATGTCATTTCGGGCCAGACGAGCATAGACGCGGCGAAGGCTCCAACAGCCATCCCCACGATGCCCCAGAACACGGCAGCCACGGCAAAGAGCCGTACTGTCGTATCGCTATATACCGACTCTGTCGGCAGTGCGTTACTTGCCATTGATCAACTCCTCGGAAGGTTCTCCATCCTTGTGGGCACGAATTGTCTTCGGGCCCTTATGGACGGGATTGATTACCGTCAACCCCGCCGTCGTTACTCCACAGGATCCGCTCAGCTTCGCGGTCCAGATCTTCGAACTGGCCGCTTTTGACAGCCCAGGCGAAGATCCCCATGACCACGAGAACCAGCAGAACCGAGAGTGGAATCAGTAAATACAGAATGTCCATGAATGTTGCCTCGGCCTTTGGGGCCAGACGCTGCGCCATTGGATCGGAGATCAGGGCTTCCCTGTTAGAGGGTAGACCTGAGGCTCGACGTCTCCATAGGGAAGATTCGGGTCGTCCTGAGCCTTACGGGTCAGGCGAAGTGCATTGAGAACGACCAGCAGCGAGCTCAGCGCCATCCCCGTGCCAGCCAACAATGGCGACAGCACGCCTGTTGCAGCCAGGGGAACACCAATCAGGTTGTAGGCCAGCGCCCAGCGCAGGTTCTGTCGCACGATCCTCATCGTGCGCTGGGACATGTCTATGAGTTCGCGGATCGCATCGATCCGGTTCGACAGCACGATGACATCTGCGCGGGCCTGCGCCAGGGCCGTGCCTGAGCCCATCGCGACCGAGACGTCCGCTCGCGCCAACACCGGAGCGTCATTGATGCCATCGCCCACCATGACGACAACGCCGCGATCGGCCTGTATCTGACCCACCCGATCCAGCTTGTCCTGCGGCGTGCACTGACCGCGCGCATGCTCAAGGCCCAGTCGGGATGCCAGCGCGGCCACGCTGCCAGGCTGATCGCCCGACAGGACTTCAACCGTCAGCGAGCGCGAACCCATCCAGTCCAACACCTCGCGAGTCTGTGGGCGCACCACTTCGTCGAATTCAAAGCGCGCCACGGGTGTCCAGGGCCCTTCCTGACGCTCGGCACAGGCCAGCCAAACCGCCGGGCGATCGAGGCTCTGAACCCACTCCACGCCGGCCCAGACCGGGTGACCGAGTCGCCACCAGAGGCCGGCCTCCATCACGGTGGCTCCCGGCTCGTCCTTCAGGGTCGGGCCGAGACCCTGCAGCCCCTGCCCCGGGATTTCGCTGACGTCGAACCAGCGGTGAGTCAGCGGAGCCCGGGCCGCATCGCCGGCTACGGCTCGCGACAGCGGGTGCACGGAGTACACCGCCAACGACGCTGCAATCTCGCGGACCTGCGCAACCGAGCCGCGCGAAGTCAGCCTCTCGACATGCCCCAAAGTCAGTCGGTCCTCGGTCAGGGTACCCGTCTTGTCGAGCACTACGTGCGTCGCGCGGTCGAGGGACTCCAGCGCATCGAGCCGTTGAACCAGAATGCCTCGGCGAGCCAGTTCGCCCGCCGCAGCCAGCAGCGTCACCGGTGCCCCCAGCGACAGTGCACAAGGGCAGGTCACGACCAGAATGGCCACGGCCACCCAGATTGAACGGGACGGGTCGATCCACTGCCACAGCAATGCGGCGCCAATTGCCAGCGCCAGCACCGCCCACAGAAAGGGTCCGGCCATCCGCTCGGTGCTTTGCACGAAGGCGGGACGTTGTGTAAGCGCACGCTCCACCAGGTTGACGATCTGCTGATAGCGGGTTCCCGAGCCGAGCGCTTCAACGGTCATCAACACCGGCGCACCCAGATTCAGACAACCTGCAGCCACTCGGTCACCTACCGTGCGTTCGACCGGCACGGACTCACCCGTCAGCATCGACTCGTCGACCTGCGTTGAGCCCTGCTCGATTCGCCCGTCGGCGGCAAAGGCCTGACCGGACTGAATACGGATGAGATCGCCGATGCGCAGCCGTGCATAAGGCACCAGGGTGGCGGTGCCCTTCTCGTCGAAACGCTCGACGGTGTCCGGCAAGCGACGCATCACAGCGTCGAGCGACTGAGCCGCCCGGCGTCGCGCCCGGGTCTCGAGCACGCGAGCACCGAGCAGGAAGGCCACAAACATCGTCAACGAATCGAAATACACCTCGTGACCCAGCGCCCCGCCGGGCTGGAAGGTTGCAATCGTGCTAGCCAGGAAGGCCACCAGGATGCCCAGTGCCACCGGCACATCCATGCTGATGCGACGATCCCGCAGCGAGCGGAAGGCTCCGCTGAAGTAGGCCCCCGCCGAAAAGAACATCACCGGCAGCGTCAACACCCAACTGGCCCAGTTCAGCAATCGGGCCGTATCCGGGCTGATGGCATCCTGCCCGCCGACGTAGAACGGGGCCGCATACATCATGACCTGCATCATGCAAAAGGCCGCGACGAACAACCGCCAGATCGCCTTGCGGGATTCCTGAGTCGCCAGAGTGACTGCCTCGGCGCCCGTATCCGGGAAGGCGCCATAGCCGGCGTTCTGGATCGAGGTGATCAGATCCGAAGGCTGCACCTGCTCCGGGTTCCAGGTCACCACCGCGCGCTGAGCGGAGCCGGAAACCTCGGCACCACGCACGCCGGCCACCTCGGTCAGCGCAGACTCGATGATGCCGGCGCAGGCGGCACAATGCATGCCGCTGATCAGCAGCCGGGACTGCCGTAGACGCACGCCGTCCGGCCCGTCGACCCACTGGCTGTAAAGGTCGATGCTGGCATCGTCATCCACCGCTGCAGCCTGCGTGGATGTCAACGGCAACGGTGGATCGGCAATCATGCTTGGGGCGCGACGGGGACCGGAAGATCGTGAAGAAGGGAAGGACCACGGAACAGCGCGGGATTCCCGCGCGACCGCGCATTCTTTGGGGATTTCTTACGTTTAAGGATGATGACGATCAATACCGACCGGCTCAACCGCCTGACTCGTTGCGCTATGGCAACAGTCTTCATTATAGGTTCCAGCCTTGGGGCCTCTGCGCAGACTTTCACCCCGATCACAGCCGGGATCCATGTGATCCAGGCCGAGACGGCCCGGACCCAGGCTCAGCGTCAAGTCGGCCTGATGAACCGGGACAGCATGCCGATCAACCACGGCATGCTCTTCGTCTTCGAGGAGCCAGGGCTGCACTGCTTCTGGATGCGCAACACCCGCATCCCGCTGACCATTGCCTTTGTCGACGACGACGGCACGATCGCGCATCTGAAGGACATGGCGCCGATGGATGAGACCTCCCACTGCCCGCCTCATCCCGTCCGCTACACGCTGGAAATGAACCAGGGCTGGTTCGCACGACGCGGCCTGCGTGCTGGGGATCGACTCCAGAGCGCCGTCTTCAAGACACCCAGCGAGGGCACCTCTTATTCCAGAAAGAAATAAACATCTCTGAATTATGTATTTCTCAAATATAAAAGGCCTCCGTACAGTGCGACCCACTCCTCGAACTCCTGGTCGCACTTGCCATGTATCGCTACAACGCCTTCGATCGACACTTCCTGCGGGCCCGTGCAGCCCAGTTCCGGGATCAACTGCAACGCAACCTTCAGGGCACCTTGTCCGATGACGAATTTCGTCCGCTGCGACTGCAGAACGGCTGGTACGTCCAGCGCCACGCGCCGATGCTGCGCGTGGCCGTGCCTTACGGCGAAATCTCCAGCCAGCAGCTGCGTACCTTGGCAGACATTGCCGACGAGTTCGATCGGGGTTTTGCTCACCTGACCACCCGCCAGAACGTTCAGTTCAACTGGATCGCCCTGGACCGTGCCGCCGACGTGATGGAGCGTCTGCTCGAAGCCGATCTGCACGGCATCCAGACCTCGGGCAACTGCATTCGCAACATCACCAGCGACGTGCTGGCCGGCGTGGCCGAGGACGAGCGCATCGATCCGCGCCCCTACGCCGAGCTGCTGCGCCAATGGAGCACCCTGCACCCCGAGTTCGCCTTCCTGCCACGCAAGTTCAAGATCGCCATTACCGGCGCCGATGAGGACCGCGCTGCCGTGGCCTGGCACGACATCGGCCTGGTGCTGCGCCGCAACGAAGCCGGCGAGACCGGCTTTCGGGTCCTGGTCGGGGGCGGCATGGGGCGCACGCCGATCACGGCCAGTGAAATCCGCGCCTTCCTGCCCTGGCAGCAGATCGCGCTGTACCTCGAAGCGATCGTGCGGGTCTACAACCTGTTCGGCCGCCGCGACAACGCCTACAAGGCGCGCATCAAGATCCTCGTCAAGGCCGAGGGCCAGCGCTTTTTCGACGCCGTCAACGCCGAGTTCGAGCAACTGCTGGCGGGCGAAGGTCGCGATCACCTGCTGAGCCAGGATCGCTTCGAGGCCGTGGCCGCCTGCTTCGAAACACCCGCTGGTGTTCGCGAAGTGCCCGAGCGTCTTGATCCGGTCGAGCTTGACGATGTCCGACTGCGTCGCTGGATTCAGCGCAACGTCCACGCCCACAAGCTCAGCGGCTATCGGGCCGTGTCGCTGCC
>DALYHR010000197.1:0-4766 GCA_031970775.1 Burkholderiaceae bacterium
TCGTGCCCTTTTTCGGCGTGCCGGCCGCCACGCTGCTGGCGCCGTCGCGCATGTCTCGGGCGCTCGACATGGTGGTGCAGCCGGTGGTGGCCGAGATGCTGCCGGGCGGACAGGGCTACCGCGTGCGCTTCCTGCCGCCCTGGACCGACTTCCCGACCCCCGAGGCCGAGGTCGATACCGCCCGTATGAACCGCTGGATCGAAAGCGAGATCCGTCAGGCGCCCGCGCAGTATCTGTGGGTGCACAAGCGCTTCAAGACCCGCCCGCCCGGCGAGCCGGGGCTGTACTGACTCATCAACCCGCTCGGCGCGGCCGCATCCGCCCGAGTGGCGGTGCCGGGTCGTCCCAGGGCAGCGCCAGCGCCGTCGGGTCACCGTGCAGGCAGGCGGCGAGCAGCTCCAGGCTGTCCTGCCCCCAGAACAGTCGCCCGGCCAGCGGACTCTCTTCAGCCGACCCCAGTACTTCAATCGTCGGCACGCCGAAGAGCTGCCGGCTGATCGCCGTCTCGGTCCAGTGACGCAGCTGCTGACGCACGGCCTCGCCCTGCGGGTCGAGGCGGGGTTGCAGGTGCTGCGTCAGCGCTTCGAGGGCCTCAGGTGCTTCGGGCGCCGCGCCGCTGCACCAGACCTGGCGCAGCACGGTTTCGCAGGCCCAGCGGCTTGGGGAGGACTCGGCCGCGCAGCTCGCCAGCAGCAGGCGCGACAGCGGCAGCGGGTTGAACGGGTGCGCCGCCGGGGGGACGAAAGGCAGATCGTGGCGTGCAGCGATCCAGCGCACCTGACGCCACAGCCATTGCCGTTTGGGTTCGATCTCGGCGGGGCCGAGCTGTCCCCAGTGTTCCAGCAGCGCGGCGAACAGGATCGGCCGGTATTCGACGCTGTAGCTGAGGCCCTGCAGCGCCATCGGCAGGCGCTCAAAAGCCAGCCAGGCGTAGGGCGAAATCGGGTCGAACCAGAAGCGCAGCGGTGTCATCCCAGGGCTCCGTCGCTGCCGCCGCCGCCAAACTGCCGGTCGGCCCAGATCTGCTGGCGCTCAGGCAGTTGCTGCCAGATGAGTTCGCGCGCCGCCGGCCCCAGCGAGCCCCAGACCGCGATCTCGTCGAGCGTGCGCAGGCAGCCCTCGCACCAGCCGGTGGCCTCGTCCATGCGGCAGATGCCGATGCAGGGGCTGGCCGGCCGGGGCGCCGGGGCAGGGGACGACACCATGATTACTCCGCGGTGGCTGCGGCCTTGCGGGCCACCTTCTTTGCCGCCGTCTTGCCAGCGGCGCGGGGCGCGCGCGGCTCGAACTCGAAGCTGACCTTGCCGTCCTTCTTGTCATAGATCAGGAAGGCCTTGAAGGCGCGGCGGGTCTTGTTCGAGACAAAGCCTTCGAGCAGATCGGTCTTGCCGGTGGCCAGCAGCTTGTGGATCTGCTCGGGCTCGATCGCCTGTTGCAGGATCACCGTGCCGGTCTTGAAGTCACAGGTGACGTGGCTGCCCACCGAGTGCTCGCAGACGTAATTGGTGCCGTGGACGTAGACGTGGCCCTGGCACTTCGGGCAGGGCCCCAGACTGTGCTGGCCGCTGAAGTCGACCGGAGCGCCTTCGTCCTCCGCCTTCTTCTCGTCCTCACCGAAGTCGAATTCGAGCCGGAAGTTGCCGATCTCGTCGTCGCGCACCAGCTTGAGTTCGGCAGTGAACGGCCAGCCGGCCTTGGAGCGGAAACCCTCCAGCGGGCCGATGCGGTGATCGCGCAGAAAGGCGTCGGCCTCGGCCAGCTCGAAGCTGCGGCCGGCCGGGATCTTGGTGATCGAAAAGCCGCAGCCTTCGGTAGTGCCGTCCGCGCCGGTACAAGCAAAGCGGCGGTAGTTTTCCTTGACCACGCCGCCGCAGTTCGGGCAGGGCGTGGCGAGCGTGGCGTAGTCGCCGGGAATGGTGTCGCGGTCGTATTCCTTGGCCTTCTTGACCACGCGCGCCGCCATTTCGGCGATGCCCTGCATGAAGGCATCGCGGCTGAGTTGGCCGCGCTCCATTTGCGCCAACTGGTTTTCCCACTGGCCGGTGAGTTCCGGCTTGGTCAGATCCTGCACGTCCAAGCCGCGCAGCAGCGTCATCAGCTGGAAGGCCTTGGCGGTGGCGATCAGGTCGCGGCCTTCGCGCAGCAGGTATTTCTCGTTGATCAGGCCTTCGATGATCGCGGCGCGCGTGGCCGGTGTGCCCAAGCCCTTTTCGTGCATCGCGGCCTTGAGTTCCTCGTCGTCGATCAGCTTGCCCGCGCCTTCCATCGCCGACAGCAGCGTGCCTTCGTTGTAGCGGGCGGGCGGACGGGTCACCAGCGGTGCGACGCGGATCTCTTCGTCGGTGACGGCCTCGCCCGGCACCACCGGCACCAGCGTGGCGTCGTCGCCCTGGGCTTCCTTGCCGTAGACCGCCATCCAGCCCGGGTTGACCAGCACCTTGCCGTTGGTCTGGAAGTGCTGCTCGTTGCCCAGCCCGGCCACGGCGGCAGCCACCTTCGTGATGCGGGTGGTGACCATGAATTCGGCCGACGGATAGAACACCGCGATGAAGCGGCGCACCACCATGTCGTAGAGCTTGGCTTCGGGCTCGGTCAGGCTCCTGGGCGCTTGCAGGGTCGGGATGATGGCGAAGTGGTCCGAGACCTTGGCGTTATCGAAAACGCGCTTGGTCGGCTTCACATAGCCGGCCGAGAGCCCCTTGCGGGCGTGCACGGCCAAATCGTGCAACGGGCCGGGCAGATCCTCGCTGGCGATCATCTCGAAGGTCTGTTTGACCACGCCGACGTAGTCCTCGGGCAGCGCGCGCGAGTCGGTTCGTGGGTAGGTCAGCACCTTGTGCTTTTCATAAAGCGCCTGCGCCAGCCCCAGCGTGGTCTTGGCCGAGTAGCCGAAACGGCTGTTGGCCTCGCGTTGCAGCGTGGTCAGGTCGTAGAGCAGCGGGCTGGCCTGCGTGCTGGGCTTGGCTTCCTCGCTGACCGTGCCGGTCTTGCCGCGCACCGCGTCAGCCAGCTGCTGGGCGAGAGCACCGTCCCAGAGGCGGTCGGCGCGGGCGTCCGGGTCGTCGCCCTTCTTGAATTTCGGGTCAAACCACTTGGCGTCATAGAGGCCGGCCTGTGCGGCGAAGGTGGCTTTGACTTCCCAGTAATCGCGCGGCACGTGCTTGCGGATCTTTTCCTCGCGCTCGACCACGATCGAAAGCGTGGGCGTCTGCACCCGGCCGACCGTGGTGAGGAAGAAGCCGCCGTCGCGCGAGTTGAATGCCGTCATCGCCCGGGTGCCGTTGATGCCGACCAGCCAGTCGGCCTCGGAGCGGCAGCGCGCCGCGTCCGACAAGCCCTGCATCTCGGCATCGCTGCGCAGCCGCTCGAAGCCGTCGCGGATCGCCTGCGGCGTCATGCTTTGCAGCCATAGGCGCTGCACGGGTTTGTTGAGCTTGCCCTTGCCGCCGTCGGCGTACTGCACGATCAGGCGGAAGATCAGCTCGCCCTCGCGGCCCGCGTCGCAGGCGTTGATGAGGTTCGTCACGTCCTTGCGCTTGATCTGCTTGACCACAGCTGAGAGCCGGGCCTTGCCCTTGTCGATCGGTTCCAGATCGAAGTGCGGCGGGATCACCGGCAGGTGGGCGAAGCTCCACTTGCCGCGCTTGACGTCGTAGGCCTCGGGGGCCTTGATCTCGACCAGGTGGCCGACGGCCGAGGTGACGACGTACTGGTCGTTCTCGAAGTGGTCGTCGTGCTTCTCGAACTTGCCCGCCACCGGGGTGAGGGCACGCACGATGTCCTGGGCAACGGAAGGTTTCTCGGCAATGACAAGAAATTTGCTCATGGGGCCTGAGTGATCAGTCAACAAGGTGCTGTGTGCAGGTCCTGGCCTGGGACACAGCTCCGTAGAATTCGCGTCTTTGCGCGTCTCGCGCGCATGCACACGCTCGTGTGTGCGCACACGCACCCCCCCAATCTAAACAATTCCTGAGGCATTGCGTCCCATGACCGCCAACGTCCGTCGTTTCCAGACCCGGCGCTCGGGTGTCCATGGTCGAGGGGTGTTCGCCCGGGTCGACCTGCCTGCGGGCGAGCGATTGATCGAATATGTGGGCGAGCGCATCAGCTGGGAGGAGGCCCTGCGCCGTCACCCGCACGATCCGGCGCAGCCCAATCACACCTTCTATTTCCACGTCGACGAGGCGGTGGTGATCGATGGCCGGGTGGAGGGCAACTCCTCGCGCTGGATCAATCACAGCTGCGATCCGAACTGCGAGGCCGAGGATATCGGCGGACGGATCTGGATTCGCACGCTGCGGCCGATCCGGGCGGGCGAGGAGCTGTTCTTCGACTACCGGCTGACGCTAGACGGCCGCATCACGCCTTCGATCAAGAAGGCCTACGCCTGCTGGTGCGGGGCTTCGGCCTGCCGCGGCACCATGCTGTTTCTCCGCACCCGACGAACCAAGACATGACCGATTTCCCTGACGTTGCTCCACTGAACTGGCGCAGCGAAGACCTCTGGCTGGCGCTGGAGCCGTTGCGCACGGGGCTGACCGTCGAGGTTCGGGCCTGCACCGATTCCACCAACACCCGGCAGCTCGAGCGCTGCCGTCTGGGCGACTCGTCGCCCGGACTGCTGGTGGCCGAGCGCCAGGAGGCCGGCCGCGGGCGGCTCGGTCGCAGCTGGTGGTCCGATGCGCCGGGCGGCTCGCTGACCTTTTCGCTTGGGCTGCCGTTTGCGCCGCCGGACTGGTCGGGGCTGTCGCTGGCGGTTGGCCTGG
>DALYHR010000198.1:0-4726 GCA_031970775.1 Burkholderiaceae bacterium
TGCTCAATTGGGTGTAAAGCGTCGCGAAGGCGGCTTGGCTGAATTGTCCCTCGGGCATCCCGGCGGCTGGGTCGATCAGGCTGTACCGGTCCATCAAGGCCAACAGGGCTTGCTGGTGCATTGTTTCGCTGGCGCCGATGTTGACGAAGGCATTCAGCCCCCACTGGCCCGCCGCAACAGCGTAGACATCATGGGCCAGCTTTTCTTCCTCGCGGATCAGGGGCAGGCTGGCCGACTCGGTTGTGCTGAGCGGTTCGACCGGCCGCGACAGGATCGCGCTGAGCAGTTGGGCCGTTTCGGCAGCCGACGGACCACCGTGTTGACCATTGCCAGACCCGCCGCCGCAAGCGGACAGCGTTGAAACCAGCACCAACGATGTGACCGCAGCTTGGAGAGAACGGGTGAAGCGAGAGGAGAAGCGGGTCATGTTGATTCCATCAGTGGGTAGTGATGGAATCATTCTGTCATATACCCTTGCGGGTATTTTGAGGGCCTGATTAAGCGGAGTTGCCGGTGTGTAAAGCCTGAGGTGTTCCAGTCGCACAGTTCTGGCAGATGCAGGCTCTGCCCCGCTGCTCGGCTGGAACGCGGGCGAGGACCTCAACGGGAATGCGGACCGAGGTACACCAGCACGCCACGTCGAAGCGGCCTGCTGCCGCTGCAGCGCACCCGTTGGGGCCGCCGCAGAGCGGGCAGCGATGTTCGGCTAGAGGAACTGACAGCCCCTCTAGCTCGGAGCAGTGGTGATTGCCGCTCATAGGCCGCGCAGTTCTCAGGCCGTGACGACCGGGATCTTGCCGATCTTGGCCTGCCAGAGCTTAGGCCCTTCGATGTGAGCGCTGGTGCCGCCGGCATCCACCGCCACGGTCACAGGCATGTCGACCACATCGAATTCGTAGATCGCTTCCATGCCGAGGTCGGCGAAGCCCACCACCTTGGCGGCCTTGATCGCCTTGGAGACCAGGTAGGCTGCGCCGCCCACGGCCATCAGGTAGGCCGACTTGTTGTCCTTGATCGCCTGAATGGCGACCGGGCCGCGCTCGGCCTTGCCGACCATCGCGATCAGGCCGGTTTTCTCCAGCATCATGCGAGTGAACCCATCCATGCGGGTGGCCGTCGTGGGGCCTGCCGGGCCGACTACTTCATCGCGCACCGGGTCGACCGGGCCGACGTAGTAGATGACGCGGTTGGTGAAGTCGACCGGCAATGGCTCGCCCTTGGCCAGCATGTCATTGATGCGCTTGTGTGCGGCATCGCGGCCGGTCAGCATCTTGCCGTTGAGCAGCAGAACCTGCCCCGGCTTCCACGAGGCCACTTCTTCCTTGGTCAGCGTGTTTAGATCGACCCGGGTAGCGACGTTGGTGTCGGCCTTCCAGGTCACATCCGGCCAGTCTTCCAGCTTGGGCGGTTCCAGCTTGGCCGGACCGCTGCCGTCGAGGTGGAAGTGCACGTGGCGGGTGGCCGCGCAGTTCGGGATCATGGCCACGGGCAGCGAAGCGGCGTGGGTCGGGTAGTCGAGGATCTTGACGTCGAGCACAGTCGTCAGGCCGCCCAGGCCCTGCGCGCCGATGCCCAGGGCGTTGACCTTCTCCATCAGCTCCAGGCGCAGCGATTCCACGCGCGTCAGCTCGGCGCCGCTGGCGGCCTTGGCCTTGAGCTCATGGATATCCACCGGTGCCATCAGCGATTCCTTGGCCAGCAGCATGGCTTTCTCGGGGGTGCCGCCGATGCCGATGCCCAGGATGCCCGGCGGACACCAGCCCGCGCCCATGGTCGGCAGGGTCTTGAGCACCCAATCCACGATCGAGTCGGAGGGGTTGAGGGCGTAGAACTTCGACTTGTTTTCCGAGCCACCCCCCTTGGCCGCGCAGATCACTTCGAGGTGATCGCCCGGCACGATTTCGTAGTGGATCACCGCAGGCGTGTTGTCCTTTGAGTTCTTGCGGGCACCCGCTGGATCGAGCAGCACGGAGGCGCGCAGCTTGTTATCCGGGTGGTTGTAGGCGCGGCGAACGCCTTCGTTGACCATGTCTTCCACCGACATGGTGGCGTCCCAGCGCAGGTTCTGGCCCACCTTCAGGAACACCACGGCGATGCCGGTGTCCTGGCAGATCGGGCGACGTCCCTCGGCGCACATGCGCGAGTTGGTCAGGATCTGGGCGATGGCGTCCTTGGCTGCCGGCGACTCTTCGCGTTCGTACGCCTCGCCCAGCGCCTTGATGTAGTCCAGCGGGTGATAGCAGCTGATGTACTGGAAGGCATCGGCAATGCTCTGGATGAAATCGTCCTGGCGAATGGTGGTCATGGCAATGCGGTCAATGGATGAAGCGGGATAGCCGAACATGGTGGCCCGGCAGGCTTGCACGGTGCTGATCAGTGGGTTAGTGCGATGACGCTGAATGTGGGGGGTGCATGATGCGATCCGCCAAGGCTATAGCGAGCGCGGAAAGCAGGAAGGCGATGTGAATGATCGTTTGCCACATCAGCACCTTCTCGGAGTAATTGGCAGCGTTGATGAAGGTTTTGAGCAGGTGGATTGAGCTGATGCCGATGATGGCCGTGCCCAGCTTGACCTTCAGCACTGAAGCGTTGACGTGATCGAGCCACTCCGGCTGATCAGGATGCCCTTCAAGATTCATACGTGACACGAAGGTCTCGTAGCCGCCGACGATCACCATGATCAGCAGGTTGGAGATCATCACCACGTCGATCAGGCCGAGGACGACCAACATGATGATCGTCTCGTTGAGGTGAATGGCCGCACCCGCCTCCGGGCTGTAACCAATGCTTCGCACCAGGATATCCAGGGCCTGGGTGCTGCCGAAGGCCGCCTCGACCAAGTGGACCAATTCGACCCAGAAGTGGAAGACGTAGACCGCTTGCGCGAGGATCAGGCCGAGATACAGGGGCAGTTGCAGCCAGCGGCTGGCAAAGATCAGGCGGGGCAGCGAAGTCGAGATCGAGCGAGGAGAAGTCACGGTATTAAGGGTTAACCCTTGGTTCGTCGATGAATGCAGACGATTCTAGAGGGCCGGATTCGTCCGGGATCAAACAGGTCGCGTATGAGGAGCCGGAGAGTAAGGGGTTCGTAAGAGCCCCTGCCTAATGTCCTATGCTGCATGGCCGACGCCGGGAGTCCTCCGTCGTCGGCTGTTCTTATCTGCGATGAGGAGACATTCATGACCGCCGAAAGCGAAATCAAGATCTACAACCCTGCGGCTGACGTCGTGGCCAACGCGGCCGTTTCCGGCATGGCGGCCTACGAGGCCCTCTGCGCCAAGGCCGAAGCCGATTACGAAGGCTACTGGGCTGACCTGGCCCGTGAGCTGATCACCTGGAAAACCCCGTTTACCAAGACGCTGAACCAGGACAATGCCCCGTTCTTCAAGTGGTTCGAAGACGGCACGCTGAACGCTTCCTACAACTGTCTGGATCGCAACATCGAGCGCGGTCTGGGCGACAAGACCGCCATCATCTTCGAAGCCGACGGCGGCGAAGTGACCAAGGTGACCTACAGCGAACTGCTGACCAAGGTCAGCCAGATTGCCAATGGCCTGAAGAGCATCGGTGTCAAGAAGGGTGACCGCGTTGTCATCTACATCGCCATGTCGATCGACGGTGTGGCGGCGATGCAGGCTTGTGCCCGTATCGGTGCGACCCACTCGGTGGTGTTTGGCGGCTTCTCGGCCCAAAGCTTGCGCGACCGTATCGAAGACACCGGCGCCAAGGCGGTCATCACCGCCGACTGCCAAGTGCGCGGTGGCAAGAAGCTGGCCCTGAAGTCGATCGTCGACGAAGCCATCGCCATGGGCGGTTGCGAGAAGGTCGAAAAGGTTGTGGTCGTCAATCGCGGCGACACCCAGATCAACATGGTCGAAGGCCGTGATGTCTGGATGGCCGATCTGGTTGCCAACCAGTCGACCACTTGCGAACCGGAATGGGTCGATGCCGAGCACCCGCTGTTCCTGCTCTACACCTCGGGCTCGACCGGCAAGCCCAAGGGCGTGCAGCACTGCACCGGCGGCTATCTGCTGCATGCGGCGCTGACCTGCAAGTGGACCTTCGACCTGAAGGATAACGACGTGTTCTGGTGTACGGCCGACATCGGCTGGGTCACGGGCCACACCTACATCACCTATGGCCCGCTCGCCATCGGTGGCACTGAGATCGTCTTCGAAGGCGTGCCGACCTATCCGGATGCTGGTCGTTTCTGGAAGATGATCCAGGACCACAAGGTCAGCGTGTTCTACACCGCCCCGACCGCGATCCGTTCGCTGATCAAGGCCGCTGAGTCGAATGACGCTGTTCACCCGAAGAGCTATGACCTGTCGAGCCTGCGCATCCTGGGTTCGGTCGGCGAGCCGATCAACCCGGCTGCCTGGGAGTGGTACCACCAGCACGTCGGTGGCGGCCGCTGCCCGATCGTCGATACCTTCTGGCAGACCGAGACCGGTGGTCACATGATCACCCCGCTGCCGGGTGCTACGCCGCTGGTGCCGGGTTCGTGCACGCTGCCGTTCCCGGGCATTCAGTTCGCCGTGGTCGACGAGACCGGCAACGAACTGCCGTGGGGCAAGGGTGGCATCCTGGTCTGCAAGAAGCCGTGGCCGTCGATGATCCGCACCATCTGGGGTGACCCGGAGCGCTTCAAGAAGTCCTACTACCCGGAAGACTTCAAGGGCCAACTCTATCTGGCGGGCGACGGCGCGATCCGCGACGAAAAGAC
>DALYHR010000199.1:0-4719 GCA_031970775.1 Burkholderiaceae bacterium
CGGGCATCGAGCGCTTGAAGTCGTCGCGGCAGGCCATGTAGGCGGCGTGCGGGCCGCCCGCGCCCATCGGCATCCCGAAGCGCTGGGTGCTGCCCACGACGATGTCGGCGCCCCATTCGCCCGGCGGCACCAGCAGCGTCAGCGCCAGGATGTCGGCCGCGACGATGAAGGCGGCCGAGCGGGCATGGACCTGCTCGACATCGGCGCGCAGGTCGTCGATGCGGCCGCTGGTGCTGGGGTACTGGGCCAGCACGGCGAAGTAGTCGTCGGCGGCGAGCGCGGCATCCCATTCGGCGGCCGAGTTCGCCAGCTTGACGACCAGGCCCAGCGGCCGGGCGCGGGTCTGGATCACCTCGATCGTCTGCGGGTGGCAGTCACCGGCGACGACGATGGCGTTGCCCTTGGCCTTGGCGCTGCGGCGCGCCAGCGTCATGGCCTCGGCGGCGGCGGTGGCCTCGTCCAGCATCGACGCGTTGGCGATCGCCATGCCGGTCAGGTCGCAGACCAGGGTCTGGAAGTTGACCAGCGCCTCCAGCCGGCCCTGGCTGATCTCGGCCTGATAGGGCGTGTAGGCGGTGTACCAGGCCGGGTTCTCCAGGATGTTGCGCAGGATGACGCCGGGCGTGTGGGTGCCGTGATAGCCGCAGCCGATATGCGAGGTCAGCACGCGGTTCTTGGCGGCGATGGTTTTCAGCTCAGCCAGCGCGGCCGCTTCACCGATGGGGGCGGGCAGATCCATGGGGGCCGCGCGGCGGATCGAGGGCGGCAGCACCGCGTCGATCAGCGCCTGACGCGAGGCCGGGCCGATGACGGCGAGCATGCGCGCTTCGTCGGCCGCATCGGGGCCGAGGTGGCGGGGGTGGAATTCGGTGGCGTTTTCGAGAGAAGCGAGGGCAGCGAGGCTCAGTTCAGCAGACATGGGGCAGGCAGAGGCAAAGGTTGAAGATCCATGCTCGCCCCCGCTGTCCGCTTTACCTGAGAGATTGACGCCGCGCGTCCTTGACCGCACAGCGCTTGCCCCTTCGGTGGATGGTCTCGACGGACCACCTCTCTCCAGTGAGGATCACCGGTAGCACCCATCAGGCACCACGGTGTCTGCCAGTCCTTTTGCCTGAGCGTTCGGGGCGGGCTCTACACAAGCCGCTCCTGCGCCTTCGGCGGCACCGACACAATGGGTCGGAAGCTCTCTCCTGGCAGGGCGCGCAGTCTAGCCCATCCTTCTGACGCCGAATCTGACGTCCAATCCGATACCCTCATCGAACCATGTCTGACACCTCTGCACCCTATACGCCGCCGAAGATCTGGACCTGGGCGCAGCCTAACGGTGGCACCTTTGCCAGCGTCAACCGCCCGATGGCCGGGCCGACTCATGACCAGGAACTGCCGCTCGGCCGCCACCCGCAACAGCTGTACTCGATGGGCACGCCCAATGGGGTCAAGGTCACTGTGATGCTCGAAGAGCTGCTGGCGCTGGGTCACGCCGGTGCGGAGTACGACGCCTGGCTGATTCGCATTCACGAGGGGGATCAGTTCGGCAGTGGCTTTGTCGCCATCAACCCCAACTCGAAGATTCCGGCGCTGGTCGATCGCAGCGGCGCGTTGCCGGTGCGGGTGTTCGAGTCCGGCTCGATCCTGCTGTATCTGGCCGAGAAGTTCAGCGCCTTCCTGCCTGCCGACCCGGTGGCGCGTACCGAGTGCCTGTCGTGGCTGTTCTGGCAGATGGGCAGCGCCCCGCTGCTCGGCGGCGGCTTTGGGCACTTTTATGTCTACGCACCCGAGAAGTTCGAGTACGCCATCAACCGCTATGCGATGGAGACCAAGCGGCAGCTCGATGTGCTCGACCGCCGATTGGCCGAGGTACCTTTTGTCGGGGGCTCGGAGTACAGCATCGCCGATATGGCGATCTGGCCCTGGTACGGTCAGTTGGTGCTCGGAAGACTCTACGAGGCGGCCGAGTTCCTGCAGGTGCAGGAGTACCGTCACGTCGTGCGCTGGGCACAGCAGATCGACGCACGCCCCGCCGTGCAGCGGGGCCGCCGCGTCAACCGCACCTACGGCGATGCAGCCCTGCAACTG
Source organism: Burkholderiaceae bacterium (assembly GCA_031970775.1). Classification (GTDB taxonomy): domain Bacteria; phylum Pseudomonadota; class Gammaproteobacteria; order Burkholderiales; family Burkholderiaceae_C; genus Sphaerotilus. The sequence continues at coordinate 2,077 of DALYHR010000199.1, forward strand.
GCCGAGCGGCACGACGCCAGCGACTTCGATCAGCCGCCGGCAGTCTGAGTTCGGTCAGAGCGTCTTGAGCAGATCGTCGTAGGCGGTGGCGTCCATCAGGCCATCGAGTTCGGCCGGGTTGGATAGGCGCACCTTGAAGAACCAGCCCGCAGCCAACGGGTCGGTGTTGGCCAGGGACGGGTCGGCGCGCAGGGCTTCGTTGACTTCGATGATTTCGCCGCTGACCGGGGCATAGACGTCGGCGGCGGCCTTGACCGACTCGACCACGCCGGCCACCTCGCCCTGGGCCACGACCTTGCCCACTTCAGGCAGATCGACAAAAACCACATCCCCCAGCGCATCCTGGGCGTGGACGGTGATTCCGACCACCGCAGCGGCGGCATCGGCGGCGTTGATCCATTCGTGTTCGGGGCTGAACTTGAGCGACATGAGACGAGATCCTGACAGGGGAGAAAAATGCGCGGGCGGCAACGATAGCAGCCGCCCGTAAAAAAGAAATGGGTGGAACCGGGGGAATCAGCGCTTGTAGCGCTGCGGCACGAAGGGCAGGGCGGCCACGCGCATCGGCAGGCGCTTGCCGCGTACTTCGGCCAACACCTCGGTGCCGACTGTTGTGAAGGCCGTCGGCAGATAGGCCATCGCGACCGGCTGATTCAGCGTCGGGCCGAGCGTGCCGCTGCACACCACGCCCAAGGCGGTGCCATCGGCCGCAAACAAGGCGGTGCCTTCGCGCACCGGGGCGCGCTCCAGTCCGACCAGACCGACACGGCGGCGGGCCGTGCCCTGGCTGAGTTCAGTGCCGATTCGCTCGGCGCCCGGATAGCCGCCTGAGCGCTCACCGCCGGGGCGGCGCACCTTCTGGATCGCCCAGTTCAGGCCCGCTTCGATGGGAGAGGTGGTGGCGTCGATGTCGTGGCCGTACAGGCACAGACCGGCTTCGAGTCGCAGCGTGTCGCGCGCGCCCAGGCCCGCTGGAGCGACCTCAGGCTGGGCGAGCAGCGTGCGGGCGAGCGCCTCGGCCGAGGCTGCCGGCACCGAGATTTCATAGCCGTCCTCGCCGGTGTAGCCCGAGCGGGTGACGAAGCACTCGATGCCATTGAGCGTGACGCTGGCGCCGGTCATGAAGCTCAAGGTGGCGACTGCCGGGGCCAACCGGGCCAGCACGGCTTCTGCTTGCGGGCCTTGCAGGGCCAGCAGCGCCTGATCGGGCAGGGCTTCGACGGTGCAGCGCGCGCCGATGTGCTCGATCAGGTGGCGCAGATCGGCGTCCTTGCAGCCGGCATTGACCACCAGCAGCAGGTCGCCCTCGCGGCGGGTGATCATCAGATCGTCGAGGATGCCGCCGGACTCAGCGGTGAAAAAGGCATAACGCTGCTTGAGCAACGGCAGCCCGATCACATCGACCGGCACCAGCGTTTCCAGCGCAGCGGCTGCGTCGGGGCCGACCAGCCGAACCTGGCCCATATGTGAGACGTCGAACAGCGCAGCGGCCTCGCGGCAATGGCGGTGCTCGGCCATCAGGCCCTTGGGGTACTGCACCGGCATCGAGTAGCCGGCAAAAGGCACCATGCGGGCGCCGAGTTCGCGATGCAGGGCATCGAGCGGGGTGGTCCGCAGCATGGCTGCGGTCGGGGCGGAGGTCATGAGCGGACTCCTGAAAAGCTAAAGGGCGTTGATCCGGAGAGGCATGCCTAATCAAGCCGCACACCTCTTGCGAAAGCCCTCGCTGTCCGCTTTACCTGAGAGATTGACGCCGCCCGGCTTTGGGTCGATGCGGCGCTTGCCCCTTCGGTGGATGACCTCGACGGGCCATCTCTCTCCAGTGAGGATCGCCTGCCGGGTCGGGCAGGCGTCTGTCAGTCCTGGGTGCCTGAGCGTTTTTATCGGGAGCCTCGCAGCTCCCGGCGCCTTCGGCGGCAGAACGCAGACCTCTGGCGAAGTCCGCGTCCGGCTCTCTCCTGACGGGGCGGCAGTCTACCTCAGGGGGTGGCCGAGGCTGCCGAAGCTGCCGCTGCTGCGGAGGCCGCTGCTGCTGCTTCACGGGCGGCTTCCAACGCTTCCTGCTGTGCGACGTATTCGCGCGGCAACTGGTGGGCGATGCCCTTATGGCAGTCGATGCAGGTCTTTCCCTCAGCCTTGGCGGCCATGTGACGGCGGTAGTTGCGGTTTTTCTGCACCGTCGGGCTCATGGCGTCGAAGTCATGGCAGTTGCGGCACTCCCGCGAGCCATTGGCCTTGAAGCGTTCCCACTCATGCGTGGCCAGCACGATGCGGCGGGCTTCGAACTTCTCCGGCGTGTCGATGGTGCCGACCAGCTTGCCCCAGACTTCGAACGAAGCCTTGGCCTTGCGCAGCATCTTGTGACTCCAGTCCTTGGGCACATGGCAGTCAGAGCAGACGGCGCGCACGCCGGTGCGATTGCTGTAATGGACGGTGTCGCGGTACTCCTGATAGACCGTATCGCGCATCTCGTGGCACGAGATACAGAACGACAGGCTGTTGGTTGCCTCCAGCCCCGTATTGAAGGCACCCCAGAACAGGATGCCGCCGATGAAGCCGAAGCCCAGAAGACTCAGAACCGACCATTTCACGCTGGGTCGGCGCAGCATCTGCCAAAGAGCTTTCACCGTCGTCACTGAGCCA
>DALYHR010000200.1:0-4701 GCA_031970775.1 Burkholderiaceae bacterium
GACGAGGAGTTCCTGGACGCAGCGTGACGCGCAATCCCCGAGGCCTAAACCCGGCGGTTTGTGGCCTTTAGAGTGACCGCAGAGAGAATGAGTGCCCCATTGCCAGCAACGGCAATGGGGCACTTTTTTTGCCTCAATCGTCGCCTTCTTCGACGACGGAGTGTGGCTTGGGGGTCAGCAGCTGGGTCAGCGCCTTGCGAGTGGTGATGACGTGGCCTGCGAAGGCTGCGGCGACCAGCTCGGCGAAGGGCTGCTCAGGCCAGTCAGGCTCGACAGATCGAGTGAGCGCCCTGTGGGTGAAGCAATACCGCTGTTCATCCTTGCTGACGCGAGTCCAGTCGGTGCGGGCAGTCTCGACCGCCTCCAGCAAGGACTGATACCAGCTGGGGTGCTCAAAGGTGACGGGCAGGATGAAGGGGGTGCGAGTGTCGTCTACGGCCAGATAGATCTCGGCGGTGAAGATCTTGCGGAAGCGGGCATCGTCGTCATCCCAATCGGGAGGAATGGCCTTGGCGGCAATGAGCCACCAGGCCCCGCGGTGCCAGACCAGGCGAACGCGAGCGCAGTGACGGGGGTGAACCCGAAAGACCAATGACCCGGGCAGGTGAACCTTGGGGGCCAGCAGTGTGTCTTCGAGGAGGAAGTCATCCAGACGAAACGCGGCGCTCATGACTGCACCTCTGAAGTCTGAGCCGTGACAGGCTGCGTGGTGTGACAGCCTTGCAGGCGATGAGCCAGCCAGGATTCGACCGCCACGGGGTCGTAGCGGATCGAGCGGCCGATGGTGATGTGAGGGGGAAGATCCGGGGTGTGCTGGGCGCGCAGGCGCTCGATGGTGGTGATCGAGACCTGAAGCCGCTGAGCCAGCCACTCGGTGGTTTTGAGCCGGTTGTCCGGCAAGGACAGAGAAGTAGAAAGCATGAGAGCCTCCGAGCTATCGGGCGTCGGAAATCGCCCGCTATAGACATGTTCGGAAGGCTCCCGGGGGGGTGTGGTGGAAACTGGGTGGACGAGGTATTTCGTGCGTTCGCTGGAATGAGTTCTATTTGTTTAATAGATCACAGGCGACTAAATTGATGTCGCAGAAAGTTTCCCACGACATGTGGTGACTGAACTTTTCAAGGAACTGGACATCAACCCTACACACGGCGGGGCGCTGGTCGTAAATCAAGCACAACTGGGTTGTGTCATCGTAATGAATGCAGCTGCCATCGCCTCGGTCTAGGTGTTGGGTTTCGACTGCCAAGTGGACATTACGGCAACATGCCCCGCAGCGTGTGCACGGAAAGTTCATTAGAAGACGAATGTCTGATCATTGTCCTTCATGAATTCATCGAATTCACTAAAGGTCTTGAACGGTAAGGCGGCACCAAATGCATTATTGATTCGCGCTAGACCGTCGGTGAATTGATCTGCATCCCATGCAATCAATGAGTCTTCCAGATCATCAAAGGCTGACGTTAGAAGCTGACGGCGTTCTGAGAAATGCTCGGCCAGCAGCTTTTCTAGCTCCAGCCGATGCGCACGCATTAACGGTATGGCAGTCATGCACAATGCAGCGACCCGCTCTCTGCGCTCTCTCGCAGCTTTGACCACGGAGGCCTCGCCTAAGCTGATCAAACCGGATTGGTGCAGCATGTTGCCAACGAAATAGCCGACCGTTGAGCCGATGAATGCGCCCACCACCGGAATAGGGATGATGGCCTGTCCAAGCGCGCCGTAATAAAACGCCGTGGTTCCGGTCACAGCGGTATGGCTGACATCAGAAAGCAGCTGTTCGTCATTGATCTCGCCGTTCAGGTAACGAACAAGAGACTTGCCACTCTGCACGATACCTGCGGCAAGGGCGATATGCGCATTTGATTTGGTCAGAGCAGTACCGGCGGACTTGGCAAACTCGGCACCCGCCGCCTTCTCAAGGCCGGCCTGGGCAGCATGGGAAATCCCCTTGCTCATGGCCGTTGTCACATAGCTCGTGGCGTAGCCCTTGGCGGCATCGATAGCGACTTGCGCAATGATTTCACCCGTTTCGGCTTCGCCACGTGCCAAACGGATCAACCCACTCACACCGGAAACGCTGCCAGAAACTGTTGCACCAATTCGCCCGGCCTCCAAGCCTGACTGATGCATTTCTGTTGCCACGCCTCGACGTTTAAAACTCCCTGCCAGTTTTTCTGCTTCTTTGGGATCGGTCGCCTTGAGCGCTTCGGAATATTCAGTGCCGCCTGATGCAACATTTTCGGACTCGATCCCTTTGTGAAGCCTTTGTTCCGCACTCGCGTAGTCGTTGGCTTTTAGGGTTCCGGATGCTATGCGGGCCTTATAGATCCGCTGGACGTCGGCATGCTGGTCTGAAGGTCCGACGAGGCCGACCTCGGAATATTTTGTGTCGGCAAGCATAGAGGCTGTTGAGCCAGCCTTGTTGCCTGATTTTAACTGGAAATCTCTAATTTGGCGCCGACCTTTGCTGATGATAACGTCAGCGACCTCATGATTGGTCATCCCCAAGCTGTCAGTTGTGGCTGCATGGAGCGCACTTCTTTGCTCAAGGGCGTTCAAATTGAATTTGGTAACTTCTAGTTGTTCAAATAGCCATCCCTGAGCCTGTTCGGCAGACATTCTGGCGCGATCGGATGCAATTTTTTTCAGCAACTCTGCGTCGCCCAATATGCCCAGCGTTTTCTCGGTAATGTGCTGGGTTTGATAGTCGGCGGCTAACGCTGCTGCGCGCAGTTCTAAATCGTCTGAATGCTTCTTGTCCATATTTTGTCAGGAGGGGCGATCCCCTCCTGTACTCTTGCATTTATGCACTTTCCATTTCAAGAAGCTTTTCACGGGCTTCGAGCAAGACATGGCGTGCGGCGGCTGGTAACCCCCCATCCTGATCTAGCAAAGGCGCTTCCATCACATTTTTGATGGTTTTTGCCATGGCTGCGGCCATCATGATGCCTTTCCGATTTTCAACGGAAAGTGTCTGATAGTCGGCGTTCTGCTGAACGATGTCTTGCAGTCCCGTAAGCAGTGGCTTGAAGTGCTTATTGAGTAGCAGCAAAACACTTCGGATTTCTGCGAAGCGCTGCTGTATGCCGAGGGTGACAACTTCTGCGGTTTTCATCTGCTCAGCTGCCGCGCGAGCCTTATCGAGGTTGCTGTAGGCATTGTGCTTGGCCTCTTCGGCCTTGGACGCCATCATCATGCCGCCGATAGCCAGAACAGGGCCGGCGACAATCCCGCCTAGTACTGCCGCACCGCCCGCCATTCCAAAACCACCTGCGCTGATGGCCCCGCCTCCCAGCCAAGCCAGTGTGGCGTTGGTGGCTGCTACTCCGCCCAGTCCGGCAATTGCTGTGCCCCCGGCGGTGGTGGCCAATGCGCCGACACCGCCATAGGCCGCCAAACCTGCTAAGCCTCCGGCACCGAGTGCAGTAACGCCGCCACTGACGACATCCTTCATGTCCAGCGCCGACTTTTGAATGGCAAGCATGTCGCCTTGGTTAATGCCTGCTAGCTTGAATTCCTCGGTTAATTTCTGATCTTGAAAATCAATGTTCTTGATTTTTGAGAAGGCTTCGACAAAGGGAATCAGGCGTAACTCGTACAGCTCGAACTTGAGCTTGCCGAGACTATCCATGGCACTCTGGGCTTTGTCACGCGCAGCCTCCAGTGCGCTACACGCATCATCGTAAGTGCGCTTGGCTTCGTTATTCAGGTTTGAGGCAATATCGAAGTCATCTTTTGCGTCAATGCCCTTCTTGACGCCATAGCCTCCGGCCAGTACCGCAGCGCCGATCAACAAAAGAGGTAGTGGCATTCCTTACTCCCCCATGAACTGTTCGGCTTCACGCACAAGCGAGAACTGACGATACACCCAGCTTTCCATGTCAGCCAAGGTCGATTCAGAAATGGAAAGCGCCTTGGCGATATCGCTGATGAAAGCATTTTCGGTGACATGATATTCCGCGTCGGCGTGGGCTATGCCGAGCAATTCGAGCAAGAACGCCGCTTTGGCGGGTGCAGAGTCAAAGATGCTTGGCAGGTCGTTCACGGATGCAGGTACCGGATTGACGTCTGTCGTCATTTGATTCCGGAGTTCATTGAGCAGCGCTATTTCCTGTGATGTGATCTTGCCGTCTGCCTTTATCAACTGCGCTGCGATTGAAAGCAATGTCCCTTGTTGCATTGCGTTGAGCTTACTTATGAACATGGATCTTCTTTCTTCCCCGTAGTAGTCGGTATCACGCCAAGACGGGGGCTCCGTGGCGAAAATGAAGGGTTCGAAACGGTCTCTTGGAGATGGTTCCAAGCATGGCTGGGTGATGCAGCGCGGATCGAATTGACTGAATATGTTGTTTGTTTAATCAACATTTCAGATCCTTTCAGACGGAGGCGAAGAAGTCAACCATTTGTGATGTGAACTAAGTCAACAAAGATGGTTGATTCCGAAGAGAAGTCCGCGCCGCCAGGTGAAGGCCTGTCCGTGAGGCTGGCGCGCAACATGGCCCAAAGGCGCCGAGAGCTGCACCTGACCCAGGCGCAGGTGGCCGAGAAGCTGTGCGTTGAGGTCGAGACCTTGTCGAGGTTCGAGCGGGGCAAGCATCTGCCGTCGCTGGCGACGCTGGAGCGAATCAGTCAGGTGCTGGGAACGACCGTGGCGGATCTGTTGGCGGAAGTGGTGCCGCCGGCCCGGTCAGACGTGCAGAC